>JALUTW010000071.1 GCA_027021685.1 Chromatiales bacterium
CTCGCTGAAGCTGCCGGTGTCGATGCTGGCCACGGCGAAGCTGTCGCCGGGCTTGAGCTCGGCGAGAATGAAGTTGATGATGCGCTGCGCCTGGCCCAGCTCGTTGGTGTAGGTGCCGGAGGTGTCAAGCAGCATGTACACCCCGCGGTCCAGCCGCGGGTCCCGCTGGGAACAGGCCCCCAGCACCAGCACCAGTACCGCCAGGGCGGTGGAAAGTCCTGCCTTGCTGCGCTTCATGCGGCCTTGCCTCCAATGGAAATGGTGGATTCCGATTCCATGTGCCGGTGCGCCTCCTCATCGGCCCGCCGCCCCCGCACCATGCGCTCGATGAACAGCGGCGCAAAGATGAGCAGGTCGTAGATCTGGACCAGGGCGCTGCCGCCGAACTTCGCCACGTTGCCCAGGCTCCGCAGCAGCCACGCCACGCTGCGCAGCGCGGTCACACCCAGGATACCCAGCACCGTGCGCAGCGAGTGGACGAAGGTCTCCAGCGGAATGGCGACGAAGGCGATGGCAAAGGGCAGGATGAAGCCCAGGCCCATCTGTGCCGCGGTGGTGATCCAGGTGAAGGTGTTGTCCACCACCGCCGCACCCTCTTCACCGGTGAGATAGGCCTCCACCTGCAGGTTGCTCTCGGCCAGCTTCTCGCGCATGAAGGCCAGCCCCGCCTCCACGGTGGCCAGGGCGAACAGGATACCGAAGGTGATCCAGATCATGTAGATCCGCTTGCGATCGTCCAGCGCGCCGATGACGGGAAACAGCCGGGTGATGCGCAGCGACTCCATCAGGAACAGGCCCATGGCCAGCTCCACCAGGATGATGACCAGCGCGGCCACGTCCGAAGTGGGGAAACCCAGGATCTGGCTCTTGGCCCCCACCATCTCCGACATGGGCAGGGCAATGAGGTTGAAGTTGATGGCGGCGCCGCCGATGGCGATCACCAGCACGATGGCCGAGACAAAGAAGTGGGTCAGCGACGATGACGAGAGCTGGCGCACGGCACGGTCGGTACCACGCACGATCTGCTCGTACTCCTCCATGTGCCGGTCGATGGTGCGGGACCGCTCCAGCAGGCTGTTGATGTTCTTGTCCACCTGGGCCAGGAGCTGCAGGATGCGGCGCCAGTGGGGCATCATCCTGTTGAGCAACTGGTGCCGCTTGTGGCTGGACTTGCGGTACTCCTCCGTGGCCAGGGTGTTGGCCCGCACCAGCGAGGCGTGGATGTCCTCCAGCACGTTAGCCACCGAGGGGTCGCCCTTGGCCACCGGGATCTTGGCCACCGCCTCCACCGCCTTGACCCAGCCCGGCGGTGCCGGCGGTACCTCGGTGCTCTGCTGGTAGTCCTCGTCGATGGCCGTGATCTCCTCGCTCAGCTTGCGGTGCAGGGCCGGGTACTCGGCCAGGTCGCGGCGCACGGTGGCGTCCACCCGCTCGAACTCCCGCTCGATGATGCGCTCGGCCGCCTCGCGCCCCGCCGCCAGCAGCACCTCGCGGTTGCGCTGGGCCAGCCGGGCCTCGCCGCGCATGACCGCGCGGGCGGTGAGCCGCAGGGCATTGTGGACGACGCGGGCCAGGGCGGTGATGGCACGATGGGCCGGCGAGCGGGCAAAGTACAGCACGGCGGTGAGAACCACGAACCAGATGAGGGCCGAGGCCACCGCACTGGGCACGATCATGAACACGTCTTCGAAAGACATACCAGCCTCCTCGTGGCAGGGGCACCACGCTGCGGGAAACACCCCCGCCGTGTCATGCTAAGGGGAAGGGACGCCGCGAAACTGTCAACACGGTCACATTCCCCGCCCATAAGTATTAGTGAGATCCAGCCATATGCAAGCGGCGGGGCGCCCGATCAGCCCATGTGATCACGAAAAGCGCCCAGGTGGTCCTGGAGCCGGGCGCGCAGGCGCAGGTGGGCCTGGCTCAGGAGCTGGCTGATGCGCGACTCGCTCACCCCCAGCATGGCCCCCACCTCGCGCAGGTTGAAGTCGCCGTCGTAGTACAGGCTCACGATGAGCCGCTCGCGTTCGGGCAGGCTGGCCACCGCCTCGGTGAGGTGGCGCCGGAGCTGCTCCCACTGCAGGTTCTCCACCGGGCCGGCCGAGCGGTCCCGCAGGAGGTCGCCCAGGGCCTCGTCGTTGAGCCCGATCTCCTCGAAGTTGAAGATGCGGCAGTTGGACGCATCGTGCAGGATCTGGTGGTACTCCTCCAGGGAGATGCCCAGCTCGTCGGCCACCTCCTGGTCGCGGGCATCGCGCCCGGTGCGGGCCTCGATGCGGTGGATGGCGTCGGCCAGCTCGCGCGCCTTGCGGTGCACCGACTTGGGCGCCCAGTCGTTGCGCCGCAGCTCGTCCAGCATGGCCCCGCGCACGCGGATGGTGGCATAGGTCTCGAAGCTCGCCCCCTGGCTGGGATCGTACTGGCGGGCCGCGTCCAGCAGGCCCAGCATCCCGGCCTGGATGAGATCGTCCACCATGACGCTGGGCGGCAGGCGCGCCGAGAGATGGTAGGCGATGCGCTTGACCAGCGGGGCATGGGTCTCCACCAGTGCATCGGGATCGCCGCCCAGGCACTGCTGTTCGTATGGTGTCTTTCTGGAGCCCCGCATCACCTCTCGTTCCATCCGGGCAGCCGCGACCGGGCCGCCGGCCCGGCCATGGGCACTGAATCGACAGGCGCGGCCGATTCTTTAGCAACGGACGGCGCGGAAGCGGACCGGGGGTCAGGCGTACAGGTCCAGCAGGCCGCGGCCGGCCGCCACCGGGCCGGGGGCCGCAACCGTGGCGGCGGGCCCGGCCTCGGGATCCTCGGGCGTGCCCGGGCGGCCGCTGCCGCCGTCACCGGTGGAGTGATCCCGCTGCTGGGCGAAGGACTGGTGGGAAACCTCGGCCTGGACCAGGTTCAGCCCCTGCTCGGCCAGCATCTCGCGCAGCCGCGGCAGGGCGGCCTCCAGCGCCTCGCGCACCGGAGCGTGGACCGAGGCGAAGTTCACGTGGGCCTGGTCGCGGCTGACGCTGATGCGCACCTCCAGGCTGCCCAGCTCCGGCGGATCGAGGCGGATCTCCGCCTGCTGCACCTGCTGGCTCACCATCCAGTGCACCCGCTGCGCCACCTCCTGGCCCCACGCGGGCGACTGCGGGGGCACCGGCACGGGGCTGGAAGCGGGCACGGGGCCCTGGGCCGCCGGTGCCTGTGCCGCCATGTGGAACCCGGGCTGACCCGCCGCCACGGCCGCCTCCCCGCCGGACGCAGCCGCCGGCGGCAGCGTCACGGGGACCTCCGGTGCGCCCTGCGGCAGCGCCGCGAGCCGGGATGGCCGGAGCAGGGACTCCATGCCTGCGGCGCCCTCCTCCGCCCCCTCGTGACCCTGGCCGGGCACACCGCCCGCAGGGCCGCCCGTCCCTGCGGCGAGGGCCGCCAGTGCCGGCGGCACCGGAGCACCGGCGGGAGCGGCAGGGCCCGGACCCGCCGCCGGCGAAGCCGCCTCCACCGCGGGCGCGGGCCAACCCGGCAACGGCAGCCCCAGGCCGGCCGGCGGCAACGGGTTGCCGCCCTCCCCGGCGGCGGGAGCGGCATCGGCCGCAGCGGGTTCCCCGGCCGCGGGCCCCTGGCCCGGCGGCGCGCCGCCCTGCCCGGCCAGCACCGCCAGCAGCGCTTGCAGGGCCCCGGCAAAGGGCGCCGCGGCGCCGTCCGCGGCGGGCGCAGGGCCGCCGGCGGCCGGCCGGGAAACCGGGGCCGGCGTCGCCGGGGCAGTGGTCACGGGCAATGGCAGCGGGCCTGGATTCATGTTGCTCCTCGCGGCCCGCCCTGCGCGGGCCTC
>JALUTW010000072.1 GCA_027021685.1 Chromatiales bacterium
TGTGGGTGCGGTAGCCCGGGGCGCTCACCTCCACCAGGTAGCGGCCCGGTGGCAGCTCGATGCCGTCGCGGTAGCGCTCGCGGACGTTGAGCACGCGCACGCTGGCGCCGGCGGGCGAGGTGATCACCGTGAGCCGGTGCCGCCGCGCCCCGGCCCTGGGGGGCGCGGGCCTCGCGCCGCGCCCGGCCACCACCCGGCGATAGGTGGACTTGAGCCGGGCGGCGGTGGTGCGCACCACCCGGGCCCGGGCGAAGGGGCGCCGCTCCCGCGGCACCCCGGCGAGGTAGGCCCCGGCGGCGAGCTTCCCGAGCTGGGCCTCGGTCACCACCGGGAACCTGTCGCTGATGGAGCGCGGCGCGGCACACTTGAAGCCCAGGGGATAGGCGATGAAGGTGATGGTCCGGGTCCCCTTGTCCAGATGGTAGGCGCCGATCTTGAAGTACCGGGCCGTGGATTCCCGGCACCGGGCCGAAAACGGCAGGTAGTTGGCCCGCTCGGGCCGGATGAAGTAGGGCGCCCGCTTGAGGCTGGCCTGGATGCGCCGGAACGGGCTGCGCGCCGGGTCCCCGGCCACCGCCTTGCGGCCCTCGGCCTCGGCCGCGTCGAGGCGCGCGGTGTCCTTGACCCGGGCCTCGCACTCCCCCCGGGCCCGGGCGAAGGCCAGGGCCTGGGCATTGCACTGGCCCGGCAGCTGCTGGGCCACCAGGCACTGCTGGTGGGCGCGTGCCTTGTCCGTCACCGCCTGCAGGCACTCGCCCCCGCCGAAGGGGTTCCACCATGCGGCGGGCGCCGGCTGCGCGGCCGCCGCCAGGGCCGCCGCCGCCAGGCACTGCACCCACCCGCCCGTGAAGCCCGGCCTGCTCATGGAGCACAGCATAGCGCAACGGGCAGGTCCCGCGGCGTGAAGCGCGCCCGGATCCGGTAACCTTGGCCCCATGCCTCCCGCCTCCCCCGCCGACCGCTACGTGGCCTGGCTGCTGGCGCGCCGCCGGCGGGTGCTGGCGGCGATGCTGGCCCTCGCCCTGGCCGCCGCCGCCGGCCTGCCGAGGCTGTCCTTCGACGACAGCTACCAGGTCTACTTCCGGCCCGACAACCCGGACCTGGTGCGGTTCCGCGCCTTCGAGCGCACCTTCGGCCGCGGCGACAACGTGCTGGTGGTCCTCGCCCCCGCCGGGGGCGAGGTGTTCACGCCCCGCGTGCTCGACCTGGTACGCCGCCTCACCCGCGACGGCTGGCAGGTGCCCCACGCCGGGCGGGTGGACTCGCTGGCCAACTTCCAGCACTCCGAGGCCCGCGGCGACACCCTGCACGTGGGCAGCCTGATCCCGGACGGGCTGACACTGGACGGCGCGGCGCTGGCCCGCATCCGCCGCATCGCCCTCGGCGAGCCGCTGCTGGTGCGGCGCCTGGTCTCGCCCGCCGGCGATGTCACCGCGGTGAACATCCAGCTCAACCTGCCCGGCGAGCGCAGCGGCGAGGCGGCCGCGGCGGTGAACCACGTGCGCCGCCTGCTGGAGGAGTACCGCCGGCGCTACCCGGAAGTGGACTTCCGGCTCACCGGCGGCGCGGTGATGGACGTGGCCTTTCCCGAGGCCACGCGCCACGATCTGGTCACCATCGTGCCGGGCGTGTTCGTGGCCATCGTCGCTGCCCTGTGGCTGCTGCTGCGCTCGGCGGGCGCCACCTTCATCACCGTCGCCGTCATCACCCTGGCGGCGGCCACGGGCATGGGCCTGGCGGGGTGGGCCGGGGTGGCGCTCAATCCCACCTCGGTGGGGGCGGCCACGGTCATCGCCACCCTGGCCGTGGCCGACAGCGTGCACATCCTCACCACGGTGCTCGCCGCCCGCGCCGACGGGGCGCCACCGGCCGCCGCGGTGCACACCGGCATGCGCCTCAACCTGCGTCCGGTGTTCCTCACCAGCCTGACCACGGTGATCGGCTTCCTCAGCATGAACGTCAGCGATTCGCCCCCGTTCAACGACCTGGGCAACATCACCGCCGCCGGCATCACCGCCGCCTTCATCTACTCGGTCACCCTGGTGCCGGTGCTGGCGGTGATGCTGCCCATGCGCGTTCCCCAAAGGATGGCGCGGGAACGCCGGTTCATGGCCTGGCTGGCCGACCGCGTGGTGGACCACCGGCGGCTCCTGCTGTGGGGCATCGGCGCGGGCGCCCTGGTGCTGGCGGCCTTCATTCCGCGCATCGAGCTGGACGATCGCTTCGTGGAGTACTTCAGCGAGGACACGGCCTTCCGCCAGGACACCGAGTTCACCGCCCGCCGCCTCACCGGCATCTACGCGGTGGAATACCCGGTGGACTCGGGGGTGCCCGGCGGCATTCACGAGCCGGCCTACCTGCGCACGCTGGATGCCTTCGTGCGCTGGCTCGCAGCGCAGCCCGAGGTGGAGCACGTCACCAGCATCCTGCCGGTCCTGCGCCGGCTCAACCGCAACATGCACGGCGACGACCCGGCCTGGTACCGCCTCCCCGACTCGCGCCGGCTGGCGGCCCAGTACCTGCTCCTGTACGAGCTGTCGCTGCCCTACGGCCTGGATCTCACCAACATGGTGAACCTGGACAAGTCCGCCAGCCGGGTGCGGGTGGTGCTGCGCAACCTGGGGACCCGCGAGCTGCGGGAGTTCGAAGCCAGGGCCGCCGCCTGGCTGGCCCGGCACGCACCGGAGGTCACCGCCGTGGCCACCGGGCCCAGCCTCATGTTTGCCCACCTCTCGGCCCGCAACGTGCGCACCATGCTGGTGAGCACGGCCCTGGCGGTGGTGCTCATCGCCCTGACCCTGGTCATCGCCCTGCGCAGCGTGCGCCTGGGCCTGCTGAGCCTGGTGCCCAACCTGTTGCCGGGGGTGATGGCGTTCGGGGTCTGGGCCGTCCTCGTGGGCCGGGTGGGCCTGGTGGTGTCGGTGATCTCGGCCATGGCCCTGGGCATCATCGTGGACGACACCGTGCACTTTTTGTCCAAGTACCGGCTCATGCGCCGGGACCACGATCCCCGCACCGCCCTGCGCGCCACCTTCGTGCAGGTGGGCACCGCCATCTGGATCACCACCGCCGTGCTCACCACCGGCTTTCTGCTGCTGACCCTGTCCGACTTCAGCCTCAGCGCCGACACCGGCCTCATCACCGCGCTGACCCTGGCCTTCGCCCTGGCCGGCGACCTGCTGTTCCTGCCGCCGCTGCTGCTGTTGCTGGAGCGCCGCCCGTGGCGCCGGGGCCGCGGGTGAGCTAAGGTGTCCCGGGCACGGCGCAGTTGCCGGTACAGCCCCGTCCCGCAGCTCCTGTTCCGGCCACGCGAACCCAACGCAGAGACGCAGAGGACGCAGAGATTATTGTTGTAATCGAAATAAAATCGATATCTGTGAAATTCCGGCGGGCGGCCACGCGATGGGCGGCGCACAGGGTGTGCCGGCAAGGCCTTCGCACCCTTGTATCTGTCCTCTGTCCTCCGTCTTCTGTCCCCCGAATCGCCGGGGCGCGCCGGAGAGATCCATGAACCCCACGCCCGCCGAGCACTTTCCCCCGCCCGACTGGCGCCGCTGCACCCCGCCCGCGGCGGCGCCGCGCGTGCCGCTCTTGTACGAGTTTCCGGGCAGCCTGGCCTGCCGCCAGGTGAAGCTGGCGCTGGCGGAAAAGGGTCTGGACTGGCGCGGGCGGCTGGTCAACCGCCTCACCCTGGGCCACCTGGCGCCGGACTACCTGGGCCTGAACCCCCGCGGCGAGGTGCCCACCCTGGTGGACGGGGACTGCGTGGTCTACGACACCGTGTCCATCCTGCGCTACGTGGA
>JALUTW010000073.1 GCA_027021685.1 Chromatiales bacterium
CACCGCGGTCAACGGCATGCCGCTCAACGACCCCAACTCGCTGTTTCAGCTTCAGGGCCTGCTCAAGGAGCTGCAGCCGTTCACGGTGACGGTGTTGCGGGACGGGCAGGAAACCACGCTGGACGTACAGCCATGAGCCGAATGTCCCTCATCGCATTCCTGCTCGTGGCGTGGCTCGTGGCCGTGCCGGCGCCGGCCGTGCGGGCGGTGGAAGCGGGAGGTTCCCAGCACACGCTCAACATCAAGGACGCGGACATCACCACCGTCATCGATGCGGTCTCGCGCATGACCGGCAAGAACTTCGTGGTGGATCCCCGGGTCAAGGGCAAGGTGACCGTGATCTCCAGCAAGCCCATGGACTCCGAGGAGATCTACCAGGTCTTCCTGTCGGTGCTCAAGGTGCACGGCTACGCCGCGGTGCCGGGCAGGAACATCATCAAGATCATCCCCGAGGTGGCGGCCAAGCAGGACGCGGTGCAGGTGGTCAACGGGGGGCGCCGGGCCGAGGGCGACGAGTTCGTGACCCGGGTCATCGAGGTGCGCCACGTCCAGGCCTCGCAGTTGGTGCCCATCCTGCGCCCCCTGGTGCCTCAGCGCGGCCACCTGGCGGCGCACCCGGCCTCCAACGTGCTGGTGGTTTCCGACAGCGCCGCCAACATCGAGCGACTGGCGCGCATCATCGCCCGCATCGACCACGCCACCTCCGACGAGGTGGAGGTCATCCCCCTGCGCAATGCCTCGGCCACCGAGATCGTCAAGGTGCTGGAGCGGCTCGAGCGCAAGGATCCCAAGGCCAAGGCTGCGCGGGGTCCCACGGTGGTGGCCGACGACCGGACCAACAGCATTCTCCTGGGCGGGCCCAAGGCCGGCCGCCTGCGCCTGCGCGCCCTCATCGCCCACCTGGACACCTCGGTGGAGGTGGGCGGCCAGACCCACGTGGTCTACCTGCGCAACGCCAATGCCAAGGACCTGGTGCAGGTGCTCACGGGCATCAGCCAGAACCTGCTGCCCGGGGGCAAGGGCAAGAAGGGCGTGCCGGCGGTGCCGGGCACGGGGGTCACCATCCAGGCCGACGAGAGCACCAACGCCCTGGTCATCAATGCACCCCCGGACGTGTTCCGGTCCCTGCGCCGGGTCATCCAGAAGCTGGACGTGCGCCGGGCCCAGGTCCTGGTCGAAGCGGTCATCGCCGAGGTGTCCCACGACGTGACCAAGGAGCTGGGCGTGCAGTGGGCCTTCGACGGCCGCCAGGGAGGCAATGCCATCGGGCTCATCAACTTCACCGTGGGCACCCCCATCACCGCGCTGGCCAATCTGGAGAATCCGCCCAGCATCACCGGTTTCAACTTCGGCGTGGGTGATCTCACCGGTTCCAACCCGGTGGCGGCCCTCATCTCGGCGCTGGAGTCCGATGCCGACAGCAACATCCTGTCCACGCCCTCCATCCTGACCCTGGACAACGAGGAGGCGGAACTCATCGTGGGCCAGAACGTCCCCTTCATCACCGGCTCGTTCTCCGGCGTCGGCGGCGGCAGCACCCCCACGACCCCGTTCCAGACCATCGAGCGCAAGGACGTGGGCCTGACCCTCAAGATCAAGCCCCAGATCAACGAGGGCAACGCCATCAAGATGGACGTGCTGCAGGAGGTCTCGTCGGTGAGCCCGGCCACCCAGGGGGTGGACCTCATCACCAACAAGCGGTCCATCCGCACCAGCGTCATGGTGGAGGACGGACAGATGGTGGTCCTGGGCGGCCTGATCCAGGACGAGCTGCGCGAGACCGAGCAGAAGGTGCCCGGCCTGGGCGACATCCCGCTCCTGGGCTGGCTGTTCCGCTACCACCGCACGCAGAAGGTCAAGACCAATCTCATGGTGTTCCTGCGCCCCACCATCGTCAACGACCCGGCGCTGCAGGCAGGCTTCACCGCCGACAAGTACAATTACCTGCGGGGCGAGCAGCTCGCCGCCCGCGAGCGCAACATCTCGCTGGTGGACGAGGAGGAGGCCCCGCTGGCCCCGGAGCTGAAGAGCTACATCACCCTGCCGCCACCCTTCGAGGGCGAGGGCGGGGTGCCGTCCATCGAGGAGCCGCCCGTTGACTGACATGACCGCCACCGGCGCCGTCGCGCGGCAGTCCCTGCCGTTTGCCTACGCCAGGCGGCACGGGGTGCTGGTGACCCACGACAAGGGCCGGGCGCTGGAGGTCACCCACCGCCGCGGGGTCTCGCCCCGGGCCCTGATGGAGCTGCGCCGCCACTTCGGCCTGCCGCTGGAGCTGCACGCGGTGGACGACGAGGAGTTCGACCGCCTGCTGCAATCGGTGTACGAGGCCGGCAACGACGATACCATGCAGATGATGGAGGGCCTGGGCGAGGAGCTGGACCTGTCCAGCGTGGCCCAGGAGCTGGCCGAGCCCGAGGACCTGCTGGAGACCCAGGACGACGCCCCCATCATCCGCCTCATCAACGCCCTGCTCACCCAGGCGGTGAAGGAGGACGCCTCCGACATCCACATCGAACCCTACGAGAACCGGCTGCTGGTGCGCATGCGGGTGGACGGGGTGCTGCGCGAGGTGCTGCAGCCGCAGCGGGTGCTGGCGCCGCTCATCGTCTCCCGCATCAAGGTCATGGCCAGGCTGGACATCGCCGAGAAGCGCCTGCCGCAGGACGGGCGCATCTCGCTCAAGATCGCGGGGCGGGCGGTGGACGTGCGCGTCTCCACCCTGCCCTCGGGCCAGGGCGAGCGGGTGGTGCTGCGCCTGCTGGACAAGCAGGCCGGGCGCCTGGACCTGTTCCAGCTCGGCATGGCCGCCGAGACCCAGATCGCCATGGACCGGCTCATCCACAAGCCCCACGGCATCATCCTGGTCACGGGGCCCACCGGTTCGGGCAAGACCACCACCCTGTACGCGGCGCTGGAACGGCTCAACGACGCCACCCGCAACATCATGACGGTGGAGGACCCCATCGAGTACTACATCGACGGCATCAGCCAGACCCAGGTCAACACCAAGGTGGACATGACCTTCGCCCGCGGCCTGCGCGCCATCCTGCGCCAGGACCCGGACGTGGTGATGGTGGGCGAGATCCGTGACCTGGAGACGGCCCAGATCGCGGTCCAGGCCAGTCTCACCGGCCACTTGGTGTTCTCCACCCTGCACACCAACACCGCCATCGGTGCGGTGACCCGCCTGCGCGACATGGGGGTGGAGCCGTTTCTGCTGTCGTCCAGTCTCATCGGCGTACTGGCCCAGCGCCTGGTGCGCACCCTGTGTCCCGAGTGCAGGCGCCCCCACCGGCCCGATGCCGCCGAGTGCGCGGCCCTGGGCGTGGACCCGGGGGACCCGCCGCTCATCTACGAGGCCGTGGGCTGCGAGCACTGCAACCGGACGGGGTACCGGGGCCGCTCCGGCATCTACGAGCTCATCACCATCGACGACACCCTGCGCACCATGATCCACGACGGCAGCGGCGAGCACGAGCTGGAGGCCTACGCCCGCGGCCACTCCCCCAGCATCCGCCGCGACGGCGTGCGCCGCGTGCTCGCCGGCGACACCACCCTGGAGGAAGTGCTGCGGGTCACCTCCGAATGAAGGGTGCTGGCGGCTGGGGGCTGGCTGCTTGGTCCCTAGCTTGCAGGGAGAGGGCACCGGTGTTGAAATCGGGTACGGTATCTGCGCCACCTGCATTGGCTGTGGGCTTCACCACCTAGCGCCCAGAACCCAGAACCCAGAACCTAATCTATGGGTGCCTTCGAATATTCCGCCTACGACGCCCGGGGCCGCGAGCGCAAGGGA
>JALUTW010000074.1 GCA_027021685.1 Chromatiales bacterium
ACACCCCCAACAGCCAGCTGTTCTTCATCCACCCGGCGCACGGGCACGTCATGTCCACCATTCCGGTGGCGGGCTGGAGTCACCACCTGGCCATCACCCCGGACGGGCGTTACGTGCTGGCGGCCCACGGTGCCCGCGGCACCATGGGTGTGGTCGATCTCCAGAGCAATGCCGAGACACGCACCGTGCCCACCGGCCGGGTCCCCAACTTCATCCTGGTGACCAGGGACGGCAGGCGCGCCTATGTCAGCAACACGGGCAGCAACGACATCGCCGAGGTGGACCTCACCACCTGGAAGGTCACGCGCCGGCTCGAGGGCGGCCCCGCGCCCACCCACATGGCCTTTTCCCGGGATGAGAAGAAGATCTACGTGGGCAACGCCGCGGCCGGCAAGGTGAGCGAGGTGGACGTGGCCAGCGGCAAGATCACCCGCAGCTTCAGGATCGGCAAGGGCGTACACGGCGTGGATGTCAGCGACGACGGCAGGACCCTGTTCGTCACCAGCCAGCAGGAGCAGAAGCTGGTGGCGGTGGACCTGGCCACGGGGGCCGAACGCGCCATCGCGCTCAAACCGGCACCGTACCACCTCAACACCATCCACGGTGCCGGCAAGGTCTACGTCTCCAGCGCCCGCGAGCCCACCGTCTGGGTGGTGGACCAGAAGACGTTCAAGGTCACGGGCAGCTTCAAGCTGCCGGCCGGGCAGGGACACCAGATGGCGGTGGTCCCTTGACCCGGACACCGCCGGGTGTGGAGGCCATGAACGGCTGAGCCATGAACGCTCCCTCCCCTGCCGGCACGGACGTCTCGCCTCCCAGGGTCGGCGTCGTGCTCAGCTCCGGTGGGGTCAGGGGGGTCTACGCGCACACCGGCTTCCTGCTGGCGCTGGAGGCGCTGGGCGTCCGGCCGCAGGCCCTGGCCGGGTGCAGCGCCGGTGCCGTCACCGGCGGCATCGTGGCCAGCGGCACCCCGGTGCGGCACTGGTGGCAGGCGCTGGCCACCGTCCGCCCGCGGCAGTTCTGGGCCCCCACCTGGCCGCGGGTGCTGTGGTCACTGATGGTCCGCCGCGGGCGCGGCCTGACCGGGCTGTCGGACACCACCGGCGCCCAGGCCTTCTGCCTGGAACACATGCAGGCGCGCACCTTCGAGGATTGTGTCATGCCGTTTCACGCCCTCGCCGTGCACCTGGCCTCGGGCCGCAAGCACGTGTTCCGCCACGGGCCGCTGGTACCGGCGATGCTGGCCAGCGCCGCCATGCCCGTGCTCTACGAGCCGGTGGAGATCGATGGCGAGCTCTACTGCGACGGCGCCCTCATCGATCTGGCACCGGTGGATGCCATCTGCTGCCGACACAAGCTGGACGTGCTCATCATCCACCATGCCGGCCAGCGTGACGAGGGCCAGGCCGGCCTGCGCCGGGCCATGGCGCAGCCCTGGACGCTGCTGGAAATCATCGGCATGCTTCTGTATCAGCGGCGCCCCTGGTACCTGACCGGAGAACCCGTGTCCCTGCGCCGCTGCCCCTGCGGCTGCGGCGCGGCCGTGATCGTGCTGGAACCGGACCTGCCGCCCATGCCGTGGCCCGTCACCGCGCATGGCACGGAGGTGGGCGAGTCGGCCCGGCGCCAGGCCGAAGCCGCCCTGCGGCCGCTGCTGCCGCAGCTCGGCGGCCATGCACCCTTCGCCGAAGACACCTTCGCCACCACCCTGCCGCCCTGGGGTGAGGCGGTGGCCGCCACCTGCACCACGGCCGGGAGGCACTGACATGGTCCGCGATCCCGTCTGCCTCATGGAACTGGAACCGACGCAGGCCGCCGCCATGCTCGACCACGGCGGCCGGAAGTACTACTTCTGCTCCAGCGGCTGCCGGGACCGCTTTGCCAGGCACCCGGAGCGCTTCCTCGACAAGGCCCCGGGCGTGGCCATGGCCGTGGGGGTGATGGGCTCGGCCAGCGACGACGAGCCCGAGGCGGTGCGCAAGGCGGCCTATGCCCTGGGCCGGGCCATCGGCGAGCGCGGCTACGTCCTCATCACCGGGGCCTGCCCCGGCCTGCCCTACGAGTGCGCCAGGGGGGCCAGGGCCGCGGGCGGCCTGTCGGTGGGGATCTCGCCCGGCCTCAGCCTGGACGAGCACGTGCACAAGTACCTCTCGCCGTCGGATGCCTACGATGTCCTCATCTACACCGGCAGCGGGCTCATGGGCCGCGAGGTGACCAACATCCGCTCCAGCGACATCGTCATCGTGGTGGGCGGGCGCTCGGGGACCCTGGGCGAGTTTGCCATCGCCTACGACGAGGGCAAACTCATCGGCGTGCTGGAGGGCAGCGGCGGCATCGCCGATCACCTGCCGGCCCTGGAGCAGACCCTGGCCAAGGACACCGGTGCCCGCGTCATTTACGATGCCGATCCCCGCCGCCTGGTGGAACGGCTGGCCGAGACCTATCGCACTGCCCACTACCGCCGCCCCTCGTGCTTCTGCGACGAAGTGATCCGCGGCGGAGGATAGGGTGTCCGCCATGACCTTCCATCCCCACCAACGCCTCACCCGCAGCAAGCACGATTTGGATCCAGTGTGCGGCATGCCGGTGGGCGCCGACGCCCCGGGCACCCGGTTCATGGGCTTCGAGTTCCGCTTCTGCTCCGAGCAGTGCCGGGAACGCTTCGAGGCCCATCCCCACCTCTACGTCGGCCACCCCGGGGTGCCGGCGCCCAAGCAGCGGGGGGAACAGATTCCCAAGCGGCGCGGCTTCGTCCTGGCCGTGGCCCCGGACCCGGAGCAGGCCGCGGCGGTGCGCCGGGCGGTGGAAGCGCTCATGGGTATCCAGGAGTGTCAGGTGGAAGGGAGCACGGTGTGGGTGTCCTACGATCTGCTCCAGGCCACGGCCCGGCAGATCGAGGAGGCCATTGCACGATCCGGCGTCTCCCTCGACGACACCCTGCCCAGGCGGTTGAGCCGCGCCGTTCTCCACTATCTCGAAGAAACGGAGCTGGCCAACCGTGAACACGATGCCGGCGACGGGGGACCCCATCATCACTGACGCACCGGGTTGTGCCCGTTCAGAGAACGGATGACAGAAGACAGGGGTCAGAACGGGTGCAGGAGCGCCCCCTTCAGAGGACAGAGGACGGAAGACAGAGTTCAGAACCCCGAGCCATGAATCGTCTTTCCTCTGCGTCCTTTGCGCCTCTGCGTCTTTGCGTTGAAGGTTTTTTGCGGGCGAGGGATGACCGCTGCGTTTGGGAATCGCGCCGGGGCGGCACTCCTACGAGGTTGTTTGGTGTAGGAACGGTCCCGTTCAGAGGACAGATGACAGAAGACAGAGGTCAGAGCGGGTGTAGGAGCGGCCCCCGGCCGCGACGAAGGTTCCGCCGCACGTGATGTTCGCGCCGGGGGCGGCGCTCCTACGAGGTTGTTTGGTGTAGGAACGGCCCCGTTCAGAGGACAGAGGACGGAAGACAGAGGTCAGAACCCCGAGCCATGAATCGTCTTCCCTCTGCGTCCTTTGCGCCTCTGCGTCTTTGCGTTGAAGGTTTTTTGCGGCGCGAGGGATGACCACCGCGTTTGGGAATCGCGCCGGGCCGGCGCTGCCTCCGGGGGCGCCCTTCGAGCAGGTGCGCGAGGCCTATTGGTCGTCCACCACCAGTGCCTATGAGCCGGACTGGGCCTGGGCGCTGTACCTGGACAAGGGCGCGGTGGGCGTGGGCCAGAAGGCGGGCGCCCACTTTCACGTGTAGGCGGTCAGATGCCAGGCGTCAGGTCTCGGACATCGGACATCTGGCAGCTGAACGTCACC
>JALUTW010000075.1 GCA_027021685.1 Chromatiales bacterium
AGGCCGTCCAGCACGCCCATGGCCTCGGCGGCCGAGGTGCCGGGCAGGACCACGGCGAACTCCTCGCCGCCGTAGCGGCCCACGGCATCCATGCGCCGCAGGCGGTGCACCAGCATCCGGGCCAGGGCGCGCAGGACCCCGTCGCCGGCGGCGTGGCCGTGGGCCTCGTTGATGGCGCGGAAGTGATCGAGATCCAGCAGGGCGTAGACCAGCCGCCCGCCGTCGCGGCCCAGGCGGCTGGCCTCCACTTCCAGGCGCTGGCGGATGGCGCTGTGGTTGAGCACGCCCGTGAGGTTGTCGTGCAGCATCTGCGTGCGCAGGCCGCGATAGCGGCGCAGGCGCCGGGTGACCTCTTCGGCCAGCAGCTCCGGTTCCAGGGTGCCGGCCATGAAGCCGTCGGTATCGTGGGGCAGGGCCCAGGTGCCGGGGGGCGGCGCCCCGTCCTGCCCCGCCAGCAGCACGATGGGCACCGCCAGCAGGGCCGGGTCCTGGCGGATGAGGGCTGCCAGCTCGGGGCCGCTGCACCCGGGCAGCCGGGTCTCCATGAGGATGAGCTCCGGCGGCTGGGCGGCGATGGCTGCCAGCGCCTCCTCGGCGCCGGTGGCCAGGGACAGCTGCACGCCCAGCGGGGCCAGGGCGGTGGCCACCGCCTGGCGGAGGGCGGCGTCGGTGCCCACCAGCAGCAGCGGCGCATCGCGCAGGTCACCGCTGTGCAGCAGCCGGCCCAGGGCGTCCATCACCTCTGCGGCCGCCGCCGGCGCGTGGAGGAATACTTCGGCCCCGCAGCGCCAGGCGGCGAGCCGGTCGGCCAGTCCCCCACTGCCGGCGACGATGATGGCCGGCACCTCGTGCCCCAGCTGGCGCCGGGTCCGCCGCACCAGGTCGGCCGCGCTCACCCCGTCGGCCGCGCAGACCACCAGGACGTCGGGGGCGGGGGCGCTGCCGGATGCCGCCCCGGGCTCCGGCAGGCGCTCCAGCACCAGGCGGTAGGGTGCCAGCTCCTCGGCCAGTGCCGCGCCGGCCTCGCCCACCAGCCACACCCGCGGCCCCTCCGCCGTGGCCGGGGCGCCCCCGGCAGCAGCCTCCAGCGCGTCCAGCAGCCTTTCGGCCTCGGCGGCCACCGCCGTCACCGGCGGGGCCCCGGGGCCGGCCAGCGGCTTGAGCAGCATTTCCAGCGCGCGCGCGCCGTCGGTCACCGCCGGCAGGCCGAAGGTGGTGCCGCTGCCCGCCAGCCGGTGGCAGTGGTGGACCAGCTCGGCCAGGGCGCCGGCGTCCCCCGCCTGCGCCGATGTCCACAGGCGGCGGGCCCGGGCGCACTTCTCCCCCAGCTCGCGGCGGTAGCGGCGGCGCAGGTGTTCCAGGGAATCGGCAGTGGGTTGGGTCATCGATCCATCCCGTTCGATGAGGTTTCACAGTATATCGTCCCCGGCGCCGGTTGCACCCGGGCGCAGGTCCGGTCTGATACGATCGGACCATGGACGTCTCGCACATTCTCGATCCCCTCAACGAGGCCCAGCGCAACGCCGTGTGCGCCCCGCCCGGCCACGTGCTGGTGCTGGCCGGCGCAGGCTCGGGCAAGACCCGGGTGCTGGTGCACCGCATCGCCTGGCTGCTGGAGGCCGAGGGGGTCTCGCCGTGGGGGGTGCTGGCGGTGACCTTCACCAACAAGGCGGCGGGCGAAATGCGCGGGCGCATCGAGCGCCTGCTGGGCCGGCCCGCCGGCGCGTTGTGGGTGGGCACCTTCCACGGCATCGCCCACCGCCTGCTGCGGGCCCACTGGCAGGAGGCCGGCCTGCCGCAGGACTTCCAGATCCTCGACGCCGAGGACCAGCAGCGCGCGGTGCGGCGGGTGATCCGGGAGCTGGGCTTGGACGACAATCAGTGGCCGGCGCGGGACGCCCAGTGGTTCATCAACGCGCGCAAGGACGAGGGCCTGCGGCCGCACCACCTTGCCCATGACGGCGATCCCTGGCTGCGCCACATGATCGGGATCTACGAGGCCTACGAGGCCGCCTGCCGCCGTGCCGGCGTGGTGGATTTCGCCGAGCTGCTGCTGCGCGCCCACGAGCTGTGGCGCGACAACCCGTCACTGCTGGCGCACTACCGTGACCGGTTCCGTCACCTGCTGGTGGACGAGTTCCAGGACACCAACACCATCCAGTACGCGTGGCTGCGGCAGCTGGCGGGGGACAGCGGGCAGGTGTTCGCCGTGGGCGACGACGACCAGTCCATCTACGGCTGGCGGGGCGCGCGGGTGGAGAACATCCGCCAGTTCACCCGCGATTTCGACGGCGTGCAGGTGCTGCGCCTGGAACAGAACTACCGTTCCACCGCCAACATCCTCAACGCCGCCAATGCCCTCATCCGGCACAACCAGGGACGCATGGGCAAGGAGCTGTGGACCGCCGGCGAGGCGGGCGACCCGGTGCAGGTGTACACCGCCTTCAACGAAGTGGACGAGGCCAACTACGTGGTGGACGCCATCCGCGAATGGGTGGACGGCGGCGGGCGCCACGACGACTGCGCGGTGCTCTACCGCTCCAACGCCCAGTCGCGGGTGTTCGAGGAGGTGCTGGTGCAGCGCGGCATGCCGTACCGGGTCTATGGCGGGCTGCGGTTCTTCGAACGCCAGGAGATCAAGGACGCCCTGGCCTACCTGCGCCTGGCCGGCAATCCCCACGACGACGCCTCCTTCGAGCGCGTGGTCAATGTCCCGCCGCGGGGCATCGGTGCCCGCACGGTGGCGGCGGTGCGCGAGGCCGCGCGCAGCCGCGGCCTGTCCCTGTGGCACGCCATGCACGCACTCATGGAGGAGGCGGCCCTGCCGGCGCGCACCCTGGGCG
>JALUTW010000076.1 GCA_027021685.1 Chromatiales bacterium
AGACCGCCGGCTGACCTGGAGGCGGCAGGGCCGTATGGGCAAGGGCGACATCAACCGGCAGAAGATCGTGGCCGCGGCGGACGACCTGTTCTACCGCCAGGGCTACGTGCACACCTCGTTCTCGGACATCGCCGATGCCGCCGGCATCCCGCGCGGCAACTTTTATTATTACTTCAAGACCAAGGACGAGATCCTGGCCGCGGTCATCGACCAGCGTGCACGCAACCTGGCCGCGACACTGGAGGCGTGGGAGGCGGAGCTGCCCGACCCGCGCGACCGGCTGCGGCGTTACGTGGACATGCTCACCGCCGAGCAGGAGCACATCGAGCAGTACGGTTGCCCCATGGGCTCCCTGTGCACCGAGCTGGCCAAGCTGCGCCACGCCCTGCAGTCCGACGCCGCGCGCATGTTCGAGGTGGTGCGCGCGTGGCTGGAGCGCCAGCTCAAGGCCCTGGGCCGGACCCGCGACGCCCGCCAGCTCGCCCTGCACCTGCTGGCGCGCGGCCAGGGGATCGCGCTCATCACCAACGCCTACCGCGACCGGGCCTTCCTCCAGCGCGAGGCGCGCGAACTCAAGCGCTGGATCGATTCTCTCTGAGTCTCCGCGCTCGCACGGGGCCCCGGCGCTGGCCTACAATGGGGCCAGCGCCATGGACCACCGCCCCCGCAACGAGCCGCCCGAGATCGTCCCCGGCGATCGCCGCCTGCGCACCAACCTGCTGCTGGCCGCGGCCCTCTACGTGCTGGCGGGGCTGGCCATCGGGCCGCTCATCGACTGGGCCATCACCCGCGGCGGGCCGGCCGACGCGGTGGCCTATGCCAGGCTCGCGGAGCAGAAGCAGTTTCTCGCCACCCTGGCCTACAGCCTGTGGCGCATCCTGCCCCTGCTGGTGGCGTTCTGGTTCGGCTACCGGGTGTTCGCCTCGGCCAAGCTGCCGCCGGGCGGCATGAAGCGCTTCCCATTCGCCGTGCCGCGCATCCACGGGCGCACCGCCACCATGTTCGGCCTGCTGCTCATGGCGGCCGGAATCATGCTGCTGTACCGCGAGACCCTGGTGCTGCTGAGGAACGCGCTCGGCTAGCTCGGCCCGAAACCGGCCCTGAGGGCCGTTCCCTCACTGCAGCTCCGGCGGCAGTTCTTCGGCCATGCGCCGGCGCCGGTAGCGGGTGTAGTCGGAAAACAGGGCGGCGTTGATCCGGCTGGTGCTCAGCGACTGGAGCTCGAACCGGTCCCCGCTCAGGGCATCGGTGCCTGCCACCGGCACCCCGCCCTCCACCAGCAGCACCGGGTCGGTCTTGCCCGGGCCTTCCAGCGCCGACAGCCTGCGCATCATCCCCTGCATCCTGCGCAGGGTGCGGAAATCGGCCTGGCCGATGCCCAGGGCATGGGCGCTGGCCAGGCACGCGCTGCCCAGCCGGGTCCCGCCGCGGAGCACCGTGTGCTCGCGGCACCGGATGCCGGCCACCTTGCGCGTGGCCCCGGGACGGACCTCCACCGGGCTGTCGTCCAGGCCCATCTCCTCCATCGCCTGTGCCCGCTGCTCCGGGGGCAGGCGTGCGAGCTGCTGTTTCATCATCTCGCGCTGGGCGGCCATGGCGCGCCCGGCCCGTTCCAGGGTGTCGCGATCCACCTCCATGTAGTGGCCGTTTTCCGGCTCCACCACGAACATGAGGTCGCGCCGGCTGTCGTAGACCATGTAGTCGCGGCTGCCCACGGCCTGCATGCGGGCCATGCCGTCCCGGACCTGGATGGTGATCACGGGGGATTCACCCGTGCCCTCGAGGACCAGCGTCGCGTCGGCCCCGGCGGCGAGCGGTGCCAGCAGCGGCAGGAGGAGAAATGTGCGCATGCGGGCCTCCCGGTGCCCGGCGGCGGCCTTCATGGCCAGCGGGAGCCCCAAGCATGCTAAAATCCCTCGCCTTCCGCAACCCGAAGCACCTGCCCATGCCCACCTTCGACGAACTCCTGCGCCGGCGCATCCTCATCCTGGACGGCGCCATGGGCACCATGATCCAGAGCTACGGCCTGGGGGAGGCCGACTACCGGGGCGAGCGCTTCGCCGACCATCCCTCGGACCTCAAGGGCAACAACGACCTGCTGTGCCTGACCCGGCCCGACATCATCCGCGACATCCACACCGCCTACCTGGAGGCCGGCGCGGACATCGTCGAGACCAACACCTTCAACGCCACGTCCATCTCCCAGGCCGACTACGGCCTGGAGGACCTGGTGCACGAGCTCAACCTGGCCGCCGCGCGCATCGCGCGGGAGGCCGCCGACGCGGTCACCGCGCAGGACCCGTCGCGGCCGCGGTTCGTGGCCGGGGTGCTGGGGCCCACCAACCGCACCGCCTCCATCTCGCCCGACGTCAACAACCCGGGCTACCGCAACATCACCTTCGACGACCTGAGGGCGGCCTACGGCGAGGCCCTGCGCGGGCTGGTGGAGGGCGGGGTGGACATCGTCATGGTGGAGACGGTGTTCGACACCCTCAACGCCAAGGCCGCCCTGTTTGCCATCGACGAGTACTTCGAGCGCACCGGCCGCCGGCTGCCCGTGATCATCTCCGGGACCATCACCGATGCCTCCGGCCGCACCCTCTCGGGCCAGACCGCCGAGGCGTTCTGGAACTCCCTGCGCCACATCGGTCCGGTGAGCTTCGGTCTCAACTGCGCCCTGGGGGCGAAGGAGCTGCGCCAGTACGTCGAGGAGCTGGCCGGGATCTGCGACTGCGCCATCAACGCCCATCCCAACGCCGGCCTGCCCAATGAGTTCGGCGAGTACGACGAGTCGCCCGAGGCCATGGCGGCGGAGATCGGCGAGTGGGCCCGTGCCGGTTTCCTCAACATCGTGGGCGGCTGCTGCGGCACCACGCCGGCCCACATCCGCGCCATCGCCGAGGCGGTGGCGCCGCATCCGCCGCGCGCCATCCCGGGCCGGGACCGCACCACCCGCCTGGCCGGGCTGGAGCCGCTCAACATCGGTCCGGACTCGCTGTTCGTGAACGTGGGCGAGCGCACCAACGTCACCGGCTCGGCCCGGTTCAAGCGCCTGATCCTGGAGGACCGCTACGACGAGGCGCTGGAGGTGGCGCGCCAGCAGGTGGAGAACGGCGCCCAGATGATCGACGTCAACATGGACGAGGGCATGCTCGACGGCGCCGAGGCGATGACGAAGTTTCTCAACCTGGTGGCCTCGGAACCGGACATCGCGCGCGTGCCGGTGATGATCGATTCCTCCAAGTGGGAAATCCTGGAGGCCGGCCTCAAGTGCGTGCAGGGCAAGGGCGTGGTGAATTCCATCTCCCTCAAGGAAGGCGAGGAGAAGTTCCTGGAGCAGGCCCGCCTGGTGCGCCGTTACGGGGCCGCGGTCATCGTCATGGCCTTCGACGAGCAGGGCCAGGCCGACACCCGGGACCGCAAGGTGGAGATTTGCACCCGGGCCTACCGGCTGCTGACGGAACGGCTGGACTTCCCGCCGGAGGACATCATCTTCGACCCCAACATCTTCGCCGTGGCCACGGGCATCGAGGAGCACGCCAACTACGGCGTGGACTTCATCGAGGCCACGCGCGAGATCAAGCGCACCCTGCCCCACGCCCTGGTCTCCGGTGGCGTGTCCAACATCTCGTTCTCGTTCCGTGGCAACAACGCGGTGCGCGAGGCCATCCACTCGGTGTTTCTCTACCATGCCATCCGCGCCGGTATGGACATGGGCATCGTCAATGCCGGCCAGCTCGCGGTCTACGACGACCTGCCGGCAGAGCTGCGCGAGCGGGTGG
>JALUTW010000077.1 GCA_027021685.1 Chromatiales bacterium
GCTTCTGTCGGAGCACCTGGGCGGGCGGGCGACGCTGGCCGACGGGCGGGAACTGACGGTGGAGGAGACCGCCGAGCTGTTCCGGCGCCGGGGGACCGGGGTGCTGCCGGTGGCTGACGGTGCCGAGGCCGAGGGGGCGGCGGCGATGGCGGCGCTGCCGGCGGTGGAGGTCATCGTGGCCATGGTGCAGGCGCTGGGGACGCGGGGCCGGTCGGTGGTGCGGGACCCGCGGCGGTTCGCCGAGGACCTGCGTGCGGCCATGCGCCATGCCCGCAGCGAGGCCGAGGCCCTGGGCAATCTGGGCGGGAGGCAGGCGGAGCGCCACCGGCGGCACCAGACACACCCGGACTACGTGGATCGCTACCATGGTCCCGATGACATCACCCGGAGCCCGGAGAATCGGCTGGCCGAATGGGAGTTCAAGGGGAGCGCCTGGGGGCGGCCCTCGCCGGCCAAGGCCAAGGGCAACGTCAGGCAGGGCTCGGCGAAAAAGAACAGGCGGCGGGCGAAGCAGATGGTGAAGAACAAGGCCCGCAAGGTGGGGCAGCCCTCCGGCCGCCAGGGCGGGCCGTACACGGCGGGGGAAATCGAGCTCTGGGACAAAATCAGGCGCGCGAAGGGCAAAAAGGACCACTACTTCGTCCACACCGACACCCGGGACGGCCTGGTGCGGGTGTACCGGCAGGACGAGAAGGGCCGGGTGATGGAGAAGATCGACGAGTTCTACATGGAAGGCTTCGAGGTGGCGAAGAAGATCATCAGGGAGTTCTTCGGCAAATGAGCGCGCAGGTCCACGCCCCCGAGCAGGAGCAGATCGACCACTGGCTCAAGGTGGCCCGGGACGATCTGAAACGGACCGAGGAGGACCTGCGCACCGGCTTCTACGAGCGCGAAGACATCCCCCTGCAACTGGTTCACGTGGGCACGGCAGAGACCTATGCCGACCTTGGCCGTGCGATGTTTCTCAACGGCGAGCCCGTGGAGGCCGTGCGGGAGGAGTTCCGGCAGGCGGCGCGGCTCGTGCTCAAGAGCTTCCGCATGGCCTACGACCCGTCCGACCCCGACTACGTGGGCGACCGGCCGCCGCCGCCGGGCAGGGACCCCGGCTGGGGTGAGCTGTCCCTGGCCGCCGTATCCGAGAACGAGTTCATCGAGGGCGCCCACTGGGCGCTCATGGGGGCGGACCCGGCCCTGGCCCGGGAGCTGGCGGAGTGGTACCGGGAGGCGCCGGACCCCGAGCCCGACGACGAGGTGGGCCTGGGCTATGCCCGCATGCTCTCGGCGGAGCTGCGGGAGGTGGAGAAGCTCGCCCGCCAGTACGCCCGGGTACAGATGGAGTGGTGCACCAGCCGGGAACTGACCGAGCTCTACGAGACCAACCTCTGCACCATGAGCCAGGCCCTGGCCGGCATCGTGCGGCGCGACGCCAAGGCCTTCAACGCCGGCCTGGCGGCGCAACTGGAGGACTACCGCCTCCACATGGAGCCCGAGACCCGCGACACGGACGAGGAATTCATCTGCGACGCCGCCGTGGCCCTGGCCAACCTGGGGCTGTTCCGGGGCCTGGAGGTCACCGTCTCCCACCCCCTGCTCCCGCCGGGGCTGCTCATCGCCAGAGAACCGCCAGCCAGTGCGTGAGCACGTCCCGGAGCCACGGGGGCCAAATCTGCCTGACAGTTGCATAAAATTCGTGATGAATCGTGCTTTCATGCCTCGATGGCGGGCGCCGGGGGCCGGAAGCAGGCCCCGGCCGGATTGCACCCGGGGTGAAACCCAGGTTCGCCCCTGGTCTTCGACGGAGTGCCGGGGAGCTGCCCGGTGCACACCCCCTCACCCCGACCCTCTCCCCCGCGATGCGGGGGAGAGGGGGGATGGAAAAACCGGTCGCGGTGCCGGAACCCCGCGGCACGCGAAAGACGGTCCCCTCTCCCGCCGGGAGAGGGACAGGGTGAGGGGATCGGAACACGGCTTTTCCCTGCTCGTGCAACTCTCCCCACCCTGACGTCTTCATCCCGCGGGAAGGAAATTATGCGATCAGGTCTATGGGCGGCAGGACAAACCACCCTGGGACCTCCAGGCCAAGGCAGGCCCGCGGTCCATGCACCCGTATTCTCATCCGGCCCATCGTCGTTTTCCTGAGTAATTGCTAGTACACAATCGACCGTACCCGCGTCCTTCGGGAGCGTGAAGGGACAATTTTCGGCCCGCGGCTTGTGCCGGCGGCCGGATTTCCCTAAAATGCGCCGTCCGGCCGGGCCCGGCCCCGCCGGCCGAGGAAAATCACGGAGTTGCGACCATGTCCAGAGTGTGCCAGGTGACCGGCAAGCGCCCCATGAGCGGGCACAACGTCTCGCACGCCAACAACAAGACCAAGCGGCGCTTCCTGCCCAATCTCCACACCCACCGCTTCTGGGTGGAGAGCGAGAACCGCTGGGTGAAGCTGCGGGTCTCCAGCCAGGGCATGCGCATCATCGACAAGAAGGGCATCGAACAGGTGCTGCGGGACATCCGCGCCCGCGGCGAGAAGGTCTGAGGAGAGGACTGCCGCCATGGCCAAGGCCGCCCGTGAAAAGATCAAACTGGTGTCCAGCGCCGGCACCGGGCACTACTACACCACCACCAAGAACAAGCGCACCACGCCCGAGAAGCTGGAGCTGAAGAAGTACGACCCGGTGGTGCGCAGGCACGTCATCTACAAGGAAGCCAAGATCAAATAGTTTCCCGGCCCTGCGGCCACGAAAAAACCCGCCTCATGGCGGGTTTTTTCGTGGCCGCGGGCCCGGCTCAGGCCGGGCGCAGGGCATACCCGGCCAGGGAGCGGGCGAACTCCTGCAGGGCCCGGACGCCGCTGGCCTCGGCCTGGCGGCACCAGTCCTGGACCGATTTCACCAGCTGCTCCTGGGAGCTGGCGGTCTGGCTCCACAGGGCCTTGAGCCGCTGGCGGAAGTCGTAGACCGTGGCCAGGGCGGGACTGCGGGTGAGCACGGCCTCCAGCTCCTTGCGGGCGCTGCCGTCCAGCCGGCCCTCCTCGCGCCGCAGCAGGCGCCGGGCCCGGCGCAGCAGGGGGCGGCAGGTGGCGTCGGCCAGCCGGCCTTCCTCGCGCAGCACCTGGCGCACCACGTCCCGGTAGTAGCGGGCCATGACCTGGAAGCGGGCGGTGATGATGGCGCGCATGGTCTCCAGGTCGGGGCCGGTCTTGCCCGGCACCTGCACCGTGCGCGGCGGCAGTTTCTTCACCCGGGCCAGGCCCAGGGCCGAGAGCAGGCGGATGACGCCCCAGCCCACGTCCAGCTCCCACCACTTGTCGGAAAACCGGGCGGAGCCGGGATGGGTGTGATGGTTGTTGTGCAGCTCCTCGCCGCCGATGAACAGCCCCCACGGCACGATGTTGCGCGAGGCATCGGGCACCTCGTAGTTGCGGTAGCCCCAGTAGTGGCCCACGCCGTTGATGACGCCGGCGGCGAAGAAGGGGATCCACATCATCTGCACCGCCCACACGGTGAGCCCGAGGACGCCGAACAGGGCCACGTCGATGACCAGCAGGGCCCCGATGCCCAGCAGGCTGTGGCGGCTGTAGACCCGCCGCTCGAGCCAGTCGTCGGGGGTGCCGAAGCCGTAGCGTTCCACGGTCCCGGGATCGCCGGCCGCGGCGCGGTAGAGTTCGGTGCCCTGGGTGAGCAGCTTGCCGATGCCGTGGATCACCGGGCTGTGGGGATCCTCGGGCGTCTCCACCCGGGCGTGGTGCTTGCGGTGCACGGCCACCCACTCGCGGGTGTT
>JALUTW010000078.1 GCA_027021685.1 Chromatiales bacterium
TCCCCCTTTCATCGTAAACGGTTTTCACCCGGCTCATGGGTCACGCCGCACCCGTGGCGGGTGTCTGTGCCGGCCAGCCTCTCGTTGCGGGCCAAAGCCGTTGCCCGGTGGGCATGGCATGGGACAATGATCCACACACAAGTACATATATGGGAAATTTTCAGGATAGATTCCCACCAATTTGTTTATTCCATAGACAAATCGGTATCCAGTTCCCACAACAGGACCTGTTTCGGTGTTCAGGGCGAAAACGCAATGCCAGAGGCCCGGTTCCGGCCTGTCCGGGGGTGCCCCTGCGTCCCGGGTGCGCAACCGGACACGTTGGGCGGAAACCTGGCGCGGTGCCGGTTTTCATTGAACCGCCGGCGGGGTCAGGGCGACACAGGGTCGCGGACGGGGGATCTCCCCGCCGCCGAACCCGTAAACCCAGTTGACCAGAGAGGAGAAACCGAGATGAAAAAGATCCTGACCCGCAAGACCCTGGGCCTGGTGGCCGCCACCGGCGCGGCCCTGCTGCTGGGCACCGCCGGCCTGGCGCATGATGCCCTGGCCGCGAACACCAAGAGCATCGGGGTGATTTCGGCCAAGGTGGGCGCCTGTGCCTTTGGCTTCAAGCAGGTGAAGAAGGACAAGGAGGGGAACTACACGTGCGTGAGCGTTCCCATCAAGTGTCCCCAAACGAAGTACCAAGGTTATTACTACACCGTTGGCCATCGGTACAACAAGGCCACCAAGCGGTTCGAGTATGACTGCACGGTGCCGATTCCTTAATGCCAGCGGGATGGCTGGACGGCCGGGCCTCCGGGCCCGGCCTTTTTTCATTCGGCCGTGGTCCTGCTCATGAGCGGGCGCATGGCCGAGAGCAGGGAGTGGAACAGGAGTTCATTGTCCTGTTCCTCCCGCGCCAGCAGTTCCTTGAAGTGCTGGCGCCGGGTGGGCATCTGGAAGCAGGCGGGGCAGGAGTCGGGCACCACGGGCAGGCCGGCGGCCTCGGCGAAGGCGGCGGTCTGGCGCTCGCGGGCGTAGACCAGCGGGCGGATGATGCGGACGTCGCCTTCGCGGTTGGTGTAGTGGGCCTTCATGGTGCGCAGCAGGCCGTTGTGGAAGGCCGACATGAGAAAGCTCTCGGCCAGGTCGTCCAGGTGCTGGGCCAGGGCCAGCACGTTGTAGCCGTGCTCGCGGCACACCCGGTACATGATCCCCCGCTTCATGCGCGAGCAGAAGGAGCAGAAGGAGTCCTTGTCCATGTGGGCCCTGGCCTGCTCCATGATGGGCTGGCGCTCATAGTGGTAGGGGATCCCCAGGTCGCGCAGGTAGGGGATGAGCCCCGAGGGGTCGAAGCCCTCCACCTGGGGGTCCACGGTGACGGCACCCAGCTCGAACCGCACCGGGGCGTAGCGGCGCAGGTGGTCGAGGATGTGCAGCAGCGTAAGTGAGTCCTTACCACCGGAAAGCCCCAGCAGGATGCGGTCTCCCTCGCGAATCATGTCGAAGTCGGCGATGGCCCGTCCCACCGGGCGCATGAGGGCGCGGGGCGGGCGGACGCGGGGTTTTGCTGCGGCGGCCATGGGCCTAGTGTATCGTGGCCCCGGAAAGGCCGACAACGGCGCCAACCCCCGGGCGCCGCGGCGGCGTTGATCAACGGGAAATACCGGAACCAACAAACGAGGAGAGACCCATGGGTATCGAGCTGGCCGGCATTTTCACCATTGTTTTCGTCCTGCTGGTGGTGGTCATCGTCTTCTCGGGGCTCAAGTTCGTGCCCCAGGGCTGGGAGTACACGGTGGAGCGCTTCGGCCGCTACACGCGCACCCTGCGCCCCGGCCTCAATCTCATCGTGCCCTTCATCGATCGTGTCGGGGCCAGGCTCAACATGATGGAGCGGGTGCTGGACGTGCCGTCGCAGGAGGTCATCACCAAGGACAACGCCATGGTCGAGGTGGACGGGGTGGTGTTCTTCCAGGTGCTGGATGCGGCCAAGGCCGCCTACGAGGTGGCACAGCTCGAGGTGGCCATCCTCAACCTCACCATGACCAACATCCGCACCGTCATGGGTTCCATGGACCTGGACGAGCTGCTGTCCCAGCGCGATGCCATCAACGCCCGCCTGCTGTCGGTGGTGGACGAGGCCACCACCCCGTGGGGCGTGAAGGTGACCCGCATCGAGATCAAGGACATCACGCCGCCGCGCGACCTGGTGGACGCCATGGCGCGGCAGATGAAGGCCGAGCGCGACAAGCGGGCCGAGATCCTGGAGGCCGAGGGCAAGCGCCAGGCCGAGATCCTGCGCGCGGAGGGCGAGAAGCAGGCCGCCATCCTCGAGGCGGAGGGCCGGCGCGAGGCTGCCTTCCGCGACGCCGAGGCCCGCGAGCGCGAGGCGGAGGCCGAGGCGCGTGCCACCCACATGGTGTCGCAGGCCATCGCCAAGGGCGACATCAACGCCATCAACTACTTCGTGGCCACCCGGTATGTGGAGGCGCTGGAGAAGATCGCCGGCGCGGCCAACGACAAGCTGGTGTTCATGCCGCTGGAGGCGTCCAGCGTCATCGGTGCCATCGGCGGCATCAGCGAGCTGGCGAAGGCGGCCGCGGTACAGCGGGGAAGCCAGTGATGCTGGACGCGGTGGAGTACTGGCACTGGTGGATCTTCGCCCTGGTGCTGCTGATCCTGGAGGTGTTCGCCCCGGGGGCGTTCTTTCTCGGCATGGGCGTGGCCGCCGGGTTGGTGGGGCTGCTGCTGTTGGTGATCCCGGAGCTGGGCTGGAAGGCACAGTGGATGGCCTTCGCGGTGCTGTCGCTGGCGGCCACGGTGAGCCTGCGCACCTGGCTGCGGCGCCATCCGCCGGCCACCGACCAGCCGGCCCTCAACCGCCGCGGCGAGCAGTACGTGGGCAGGGTCTTCACCCTGGAGGAACCCATCGTCAACGGCACGGGCAAGGTGCGGGTGGACGACACCACCTGGAAGGTGGAAGGGCCGGACACCCCCGCCGGCACCCGGGTCGAGGTCACGGGCGTGGACGGGGTGATTCTCAAGGTGGCGCCGCGCGGCGACTGAGAATGGCGGCCCCCGGCCGGCGCCCACCTGCCATGCCTGGGATCCCGCCACCTGGAGGTGCGGCATGGCCGGTGTGATCACCCTTCATTCCCGGGAGGCCTGGCAGCTCCTGCAGGACGACCCGCGCGCGGTCATGGTGGACGTGCGCTCGCACATGGAGTTCCTGTTCATCGGCCATCCCGTGGGCGCCATCAACATCCCCTGGATCGACGAGCCCGACTGGACCATCAATCCCCACTTCGCGGTGGAGGTGCGCAAGCTCATCCTCGGCGGGCTCGACCACCGCGAGGGCGGGCGCAACGTGCCCGTGATCCTCATCTGCCGCAGCGGCAAGCGCTCGCTGGAGGCCGGCGAGGAGCTGCTGCGCCAGGGTTTCCACGAGGTGTACAACGTGGCCGACGGCTTCGAGGGCGAGCTGGACGAACACCACCACCGCTCCAGCCTGGGCGGCTGGCGCTTCGAGGGCCTGCCCTGGGAGCAGTGCTGAGCTGCCGCCTGTCCGGCAGTTGTCCTTGACAGACTCAGATGATCGTCTAAACTTGGCGGCATATGTCAGACATACGTATGACATAGACCTGGCCATGATCAACGGGAGGACCATCATGACCCAGACCGCCTTTTCCGGCACCCGTGCCGAGACACTGGAACTCGACGCCCGCGGGCTCAACTGCCCGCTGCCCATCCTCAAGCTCAAGAAGGCCATTGCCGCCCTGGAACCCGGAG
>JALUTW010000079.1 GCA_027021685.1 Chromatiales bacterium
CCGGCAGCACCAGGCGGGCGGTGTCCACCACCGGGACCTTGATGCCGTGGTTGTTCACCAGCCCCAGGTAGAAGTCCGCGTGGCCCGGCATGGGAGTGATGTGCCCGGGCCACTCCAGCACCCCGGAGAGTTCCACCAGGGGCACGGCCAGGGTCAGGCCCCCGGCCCGGAACAGGAGCACCTGGAAGGGCTCTCCGGCCCAGGCGGGAATGTCGAATCGCTCCGGGGCCGGCGCCAGGGCGCCGGACCCGGCCACCGCGGGCGGCGCGGGCGCGGCCGGTTCCGCCGCCGCCTCCGGGAGATCCGGCGCCGCGGCTGGCGCCGGGACCTGCGCCGGCTCAACCGGTGCTTCCGGCTCCCGGGCCGCTTCCTGCCCCGGCACCGCCGGCAGTGGCGGATCCGGCTCGCGCAGCAGGGCCTGCAGGAACAGGTCCAGGGCCAGGCCCTGGTCCACCAGCACCGGGCGCTTGCCGCCGCTCATGTGCCGTTGGCCACCGCGGGCACGACCGCGGCGCCTCCCAGGAGGTGGTTGAGCAGGGCGGCATAGGCCCGGGCCCCGCGCGAGGCCGGCTGCCACAGGGTCAGGGGCACGCCGCGGCGGCTGGCCTCCCTGAACCTGGTGTCCACCGGGATCACGGAGTCCCACAGCCGGCCGCCGTACTCGCTGCGCAGGGCGCGCAGGGCCTCGATGGCGGCCCGGGTGCGGCGGTCGAACATGGTGGGCACGATGAGATGGTCCAGGGGCTCGGCCCGGGCCTTGAGGATCATGTCCAGGGTGCGCGTCATGCGCTCCAGGCCCTTGAGTGCCAGGTGCTCGGTCTGCACCGGGATCAGCAGGCGGCGGCAGGCGGCCAGGGCGTTGACCAGCAGGATGCCCAGCAGCGGCGGGCAATCGATGAAGGCGTGGTCGTAGCGCTCCGCCACCGCGGCCAGGGCCTGGCGCACCACCAGCCCCTTGCCCTCGCGCGCGCCCAGCTGCCGGTCCAGGGTGGCCAGTGCGGTGGAGGCCGGCAGCAGGTCCAGGCCCTCGGTGGAGGTGGGCCGGATGAGCGGTTCCACATGGGCGGCGGTGACGGGCTCGGCGTGGAACAGGGCATAGACGGTGGGCTCCAGGCTGTCGGGATCATGGCCGAAGTAGGCCGTGAGGGAACCGTGGGGATCCAGGTCCACCAGCAGGGTGCGGTGGCCGGCCCCGGCCAGCAGCCCGGCCAGGCTCACCGCGGTGGTGGTCTTGCCCACCCCGCCCTTCTGGTTGGCCACGGCCCAGATCTCCACCGGCTCAGCCCTCCCCGTCCCCTTCCACCGCCACCACCCGGCGGGCGTCGCGGTGGGCCAGGATCACCACCGCCACCCGCCGGTTGCGGGCCCGGCCCTCGGGCGTGGCGTTGTCGGCCAGCGGCCGGTGGGGCCCGAAACCGATGGCGGCCAGGCGCCGCGGATCCACGCCGGCGGCGACGAACAGGCGCACCACCGACGCGGCCCGGGCCGCCGACAGCTCCCAGTTGGAGGGAAAGATCTCGGTGTGGATGGGCACATCGTCGGTATGCCCCTCCACGTCCACGTGGTTGGGCAGGTCGCGCAGCACCCCCGCCAGCTCCTGCAGCGGCGCCCGGGCCTGCTCCTGGATCACCGCGCTGCCGCTGGCGAACAGCAGCCGGCTGTTGAGCTCCACCTTCACCCACAGCTTGTTGCGGGTGACGTTGACCAGGCGCGAATCGATGAGCGGCTGCAGGGCGGCCTCCACCCGGCGGCTGATGGTGGCCATGTCCGCCGCCCCGGCGCTGGCCGCCGGCGGCTTGAGCCGCAGCAGGTCGGGGCTGGTGGCGCGCGTGAGCCGGGGTGCGGCGGCCGCGGTCTCGCCCACGTTGACGGGTGTCGGTGACCTGGGTGCGGTCTTGAACGCCGCCACCAGGGTATCCGACAGGACGCGATACTTGCCTTCGTTGATGGAGGAGATGGAGTACATCACCACGAAGAAGGCGAACAGCAGGGTGATGAAGTCGGCATAGGAGACCAGCCAGCGCTCGTGGTTCTCGGGGGGCTCTTCGCGGCGGCGGCGGCGGGACATGGCCTTCAGCTCCGGTGGAGATAACCCAGCAGCTTGGTCTCGATGTTGCGCGGGTTCTCGCCTTCGGCGATGGATGCCACGCCCTCGACGATCATCTCGCGGTGGCGGGCCTCCTCCTGCACGATGTGGCGCAACTTGCTGGCCAGGGGCAGAAACAGCAGGTTGGCCGCGCCCACGCCGTAGATGGTGGCGACGAAAGCCACCGCGATGCCACTGCCCAGGCGGCTGGGGTCGGACAGGTTGCCCATGACGTGAATGAGGCCCATGACGGCACCGATGATGCCGATGGTGGGACTGTATCCGCCCATGCTTTCGAACACGCGGGCGGCCTGCAGATCGAAGTGCTCTCTGGTGCCGATGTCCACTTCGAGGATCTCGCGGATGGTTTCCGGTTCGCTGCCATCGATGAGGAGCTGCAGTCCCTTGCGGGCGAAGGGGTCGTGTTCTTCCTCCTCGATGCTCTCCAGCCCCAGCAGCCCTTCCTTGCGGGCGATGGTGCTCCAGGCGATGATCTTGTCGATGGCCTCGCGCGAGTCCAGACGCGGCGGGACGAAGGCCCAGCCCACGATGCGCAGCGCGCGCAGGAACACGTGCATGGGCGACTGCAGCATGACCGCCCCCACGGTGCCGCCGATGACGATGAGCAGGGCCGGGCCGTTGAGGAGGGTGGTCACGTGCCCCCCCTCCAGGTACTGGCCCAGCAGGATGGCCGCGACCCCGAACAGCAGGCCGACGACGCTCAGGGGGTCCATGGGCTACACCTGCCGGACCAGGGCCGGGCCGATCTCGGACAGGCCGAGGATCCGTTCTGCCACCCCCGCCTCGGCCACCGCCGCGGGCATGCCGTAGACCACGGAGCTGGCCTCGTCCTGGGCCCAGATGACCGATCCCCGCTGGTGCAGGGCCTGGGCCCCGCGGCAGCCGTCGCTGCCCATGCCGGTGAGCACCACCGCCAGGGTCGAGTCCGGAAAGACCCGGGCCAGCGATTCGAAGGTGATGTCCACCGAAGGCTTGTAGGTCTGCTCCGGCGTGGCCTCGGTCACGCGGACCCGGGCGCCCGCCCCGTTGGCCACCACTTCCAGCTGCTGGCCGCCCGGGGCCAGCAGCGCCACCCCCGGCTCCAGCGCGTCGCCATCGCGGGCCTGGCGCACCTGGATGGCGCAGAGCTGGTCCAGCCGCGAGGCGAACGCCTCGGTGAAGCTGGCCGGCATGTGCTGCACCAGCACGATGGGCACGGGGAAGTCCGCCGGCAATGACGTCAGTACTTCCTGCAGCGCCACCGGGCCGCCGGTGGAGGTCCCGATGGCCACCAGCCTGAAGCGGCCGGCCCGGCGCGCGGCGGCCGGGCGGGCGGGTGCGGGACGCGGCGCCGGCGCGGGTACCGCGCGCGGCGCGGCTGGCCGGTTCCGGGCCGCCGCCGGGGCCGGACGCTGTGCCAGGGCACGCACCCGCTCGCGCAGCAGGCGCTTGGCCTCCTCCCGGTCGTGAGAGATGTCCTCGAAGCGCTTGGGCAGAAAATCCATGGCCCCGGCGTCGAGGGCCTCCAGGGTCGCCTTGGCGCCTTCCGTTGTCAGCGACGAGAACATGAGCACCGGGGTGGGACACCGGGCCATGATCCGGCGCACCGCCGTGATCCCGTCCATCACCGGCATCTCGATGTCCATGGTGACGACGTCGGGCCTGAG
>JALUTW010000080.1 GCA_027021685.1 Chromatiales bacterium
CCCACCTGTCCCACCGCGGTCTCGATGGCCGCACGCGCCTCCGGGGCCCGGCGCGCCTGGCGCTGCAACAGCCCGATGACGCTCTGCAGATTGTTCTTGATCCGGTGATGCACCTCGCGGATCAGGGCCTCCCGCTGGACCCGCTCGCGCTCCAGCACTTCCCGCTGGTGGCGCTGCTGGGCGCTGACGTCCTCCATCAGCACGTATACCCCGGTGATGCGATTATCGGCGGCATGGCGCGCAATGAACGTGGTCCGGACGTGCCGGTGACGTCCGCTCCCCAGCGTCAGCTCGGCCACGATCTCGTGCGTCTTGCCGTGCAGTGCCGCCTGGATGCCCGCGGCCAGGACCCGGTACGTGCCCTCCCCCACCACGTCCCGGAACGGGCGTCCCACCAGCTGGTCCGGCGCCAGGCCCAACCAGTGCTGGTGACTCCGGTTGGCGTAACGGTAGCGGCCACGGCGATCCAGCAGGGCCAGGAGCCCCGGAATGGCATCGGTGATCTGCCGCAGCCGTTCCTCGCTGTGCTGCAAGGCCAGCTGCATCCGCGTCACCTCGGTGACATCACTGGTGATCCCCCCCACCGCGAAGATCCGGCCGTCGGGCCCGCGCAGGGGAAACTTGGTGGTGCTGAACAGGCGCAGCTCACCGTTGATCCGGGCCGGGAAATCGAACTCCAGCGCCCGCCCGTGGCGCAACACCTCCCGATCCGACTCGACGAACTCGGCCGCTATCGCCGGTGAGAACAGCTCGTCGTCACGGCGGCCCACGATCTGGCCACGACGGTAGCGGGTCAACTGCTCGAAGCGGCGATTGACCACCAGGTGGCGGCCCTCCAGATCCTTGACGTACATGGCCGCGGGCGAGTTGTCGAGGAAGGCCTGCAACAGGGCGTCCTTTTCCCGCAACTGGGCCTCGACACTCTTGCGGCCCGAGACATCGCGATGGATGGCCATGGTGTAACAGGGGCGCCCCTCGGGGCCGGTGAGCACTGCAACATCCACCTGGGCCCAGATGACCTGGCCGTCCTTGCGCACGTACCGCTTCTCCAGGGAGTACTGTTGGACCTCCCCGCGCCAGGCCCGTGCCGCGAGCTCTGCATTGAGCCGCCGGTCGTCGGGATAAGTCACATCCGCGTAACCCATGCCCGTGAGCTCCTGCTCACCGTAGCCCAGCAACCGGCACATGGCCGCATTGACCGCCACGTAGCGCCCGTCCCGGTCCGCCAGGGCCAGGGCCAGCGGCGAATTCTGGAACAACAGGCGGAAGGCGGCATCCTCCACCATGCGGGCGGGATTCCAGGCCGCCGTGAGGGCCTCCACCGAGCGCACCGCCGGCTGCCTGCCCACCGCCACCACCGCGCCGTCTTCCCCCGGCACCGGGGACAGGTCCCACGCGAACTCCAGGCTGCGACCGTCACCGGTCCGTATTCCGGCCCGCAGCCCCGATACCGGCTCCCCGCGGCGTGCGGACGCCAGCCCGGCCGCGAAGGCCGCGCGCCGTGAGTCGCGAATGAAGCGGGTGTGATAAGGCTGACCGGTGGGACCTTCCGCAGCCTCGCCGTGGACCGTCCGTGCCCGCGCGTTGGCCAGCAACACCCGGCCGCGGGCATCCAGCACCAGGAGCACCTCGGGGCAGGCTTCGGCCAATGCCGCGCAAAACCGGCGTGCGGGAACAGTGTCGGTCCCGGACGCTGTGACGGAGTCGTTCTCCATGAACGATGCCGCCGCCGAGGTACTCACACGCGGGCAGCGCCGTTGAGACAAAGTTCTACCCCAGGGGGACTAAATCTGGAACAGGCATCATAGCACCAGCGGCCGGATCCTGCCCAGCAGGCTTCTCATAAACATATGATTTTTGTCAACTTTAATACCTGCAGGCAATCGCCGCGGGGCCACCACCAGCCAACGGGACACCTTTTCGCGTGTAGCGTTTCCCCAGAAGTGCCCCGCCTGCGGGCGCGTCTGTCACGCGGTGGAGGAATTCATCGCCCTAACCGAGGCGGCGGGACATTTCACCGGCCTCAAGCAGGCGTACGATGACGACGACCGGCCCATCGTCGAGCTGTACCGGAACTGCATCTGCGGCTCCACCCTCATGGACTTTTTCGGCGACCGGCGTGTACCTCGCCGACGGCCTGCGCCGCCGCCGCTTCGGCGAGCTCATGGATTTCCTGGTGGCCAACGGCGTGGCCCCCGAGACCGCCCGCACCGAGCTGCTCAAGGTCATGCGGGGAGAACGCAGCAAACTGCTGGAAAAATACCGGCCACCCGCCGACACCGCCTGAGTCCCATTGACCCCCCGACCCCGCGGCCGGTATGATCGCCACCCCACTCGGGGCGGTTAGCTCAGCGGGAGAGCACTGCCTTCACACGGCAGGGGTCGCTGGTTCAATCCCAGCACCGCCCACCAGCCTGGTTTCTCCATCACAATCAACGACTTAGGACTTGTTCCTGAGCCTGTTTCCAAGGCCCGGAAGGCCCCGAAAGGCCCATTTTGGGACACTTTTGGGACACTCGGATTTCTCCAGGCCCCCGCAACAGCCCCTGCCGGTCCCTATACGCCTCGATCCCGAACCGGAGCGAGGTGCATGGCGACCATCACGAGACGCGGCAGAAACTGGCAGGCGAAGGTCCGCCGCCGCGGCTATCCCAGCATCACGGCCACCTTCGACACCCGCCGTCAGGCCGAGGCCTGGGCCCGGCAGACCGAGGCGGACCTGGACCGTGGCGTCTTCGAACTCCGGGCCGACGAGCGCCTGGAGGCGCCCCTGGGCGAACTCCTGCAACGCTACGCCCGCGAGGTCACGCCCCGCAAGCGCGGCAGCCGCAGCGAGGCCTACCGCCTTCGCATCCTCTCCCGCGATCCCATCGCCCGCTGTCCGCTGCGCGCCCTCACCGCCCGGATGGTGGCCGCCTACCGCGACCGGCGCCTTGCACAGGTCAGCGGCTCCACCGTCCGCCGAGAACTGGCCGCGCTGTCCGCCGTGCTCAATCACGCCGTGCGCGAATGGGAAATCCCGCTACCGCAGAACCCCGTCGCGGCCATCCGCAAGCCGCCGGAGAACCCCGCCCGCGCACGCCGCCTGCGGCCCGGCGAAGAAACCCGCCTGCGCGCCGCCATGCGGGCCGAGGTCCGCCGCGACGCGGCCGGCCGCTTCGCGCCGGGCTGCCGCAACGGCTGGCTCGAGCCCATCTTCGACCTGGCCCTGGAAACCGCCATGCGCCGCAGCGAAATCCTGGCTTTACGCTGGGAAAATGTGGACCTCCAACGGCGAACCGCCAGAATCCCCCTGGGCAAGAACGGCACCGGCCGCACCATCCCGCTCTCCTCCCGGGCCATCGCCGTGCTCAAGACCCTGCCACGCCCCGACGAGCGCGTGTTTCCCGTCACCGACAACGCCGTCAAACTCGCCTGGCAGCGCGCCGTGAAGCGCGCCGGAATCCACGACTTGCGCTTCCATGACCTGCGCCACGAGGCCACGAGCCGACTGTTCGAAAAGGGCCTGCAGCCCGTGGAGGTCGCCGCCATCACCGGGCACCGGGACCTGCGGATGCTGCTGCGCTACACACATCTGTATGCGGAAGATCTCCTTGCAAGACTCGGGTAGAACCCGTAAACACGGTTGGAGTTATCCCGCTTCACCGGACAGTTCAACATTCGTGATCTGACCCCTGCCCTTGTGCGGCCCATGCTGTCAC
>JALUTW010000081.1 GCA_027021685.1 Chromatiales bacterium
TGATGGTGGCGGCATCGGGCGGGGCCTTGAGGTATTCCACCACCTCCGGCTCGATGCCCCGTTCCCTGAGCAGGGCCAGCGTCTGGCGCGACTTGGTGCAACGGGGATTGTGATAGATGATGACGGGCACGGGATGCCTTCCTTGATTTCCTCGCGGCCATTCTACCAGCACGGTGCGCCGGTTCGCCTTGCTTGACAGCCCCGGACCCCGGTGCTAGGTTCAGGGGCGGTACCACCCGCCCGAGAACGGAAAAAGCGTTTGGATTTCATGCCCTTGAGGGTCTCCGCGTGGCGTGCCGCGGTGGCCGGCCTGATACTCGCCGGGGCCGGTTGCGCCACCGCCGTGCCGGTGCAGGAAATGAGCAACGCGCGCCAGGCGGTGCGGGCGGCGGAAGAGGTGGACGCGGCCCGGTATGCGCCACTGCCCATGCGCCGGGCGCGCATCCTGCTGGAGCAGGCGCGGCTGAAGCTGGAGGCCGGCGATTACCGCCAGGCCCGGGTGTTCGCGCTGGATGCCCGGCGTGCCGCCTACCGGGCGCGCCAGCAGGCCCTGGCCGGTGCCCGCACGGCGGCGTGGTGAGCCGGGCCTTTTCTTGACCTGATCTGCGGCCGGTGATAGCTTCAGGCCATCACTGGGGAAGGCGACAAGACCGTGCGGAGACGCCTGCGCCGGGAATGCACGGTCCCGGCAGAAAGAACATATAAATCAAGCACAACGCTGGAGCTCACACCAATGAAAACAACGCATCCGTTGAAACTGTTGGGATCCCTCATGCTGGCGGCCCTGCTGGCTGCCGGTTGTGCCGGCCCGGAGGAGGAGGCGCCGGCCGGTCCGTCGGCGGAGCAGGCCATCGCTGCGGCCAAGGAGGCCTACGCCCGGGCCAAGAAGGAAGGCTATGCCTGGCGTGACACCGGCAAGATCATCAAGAAGGCCGAGAAGGCGCTGGCGGACGGTGACGAGGCCAAGGCCATCAAGCTGGCCAACAAGGCCCGCAAGCAGTCCGAGCTGGCCATCGAGCAGAAGTACCGCGAGCTGCGCCGGCTGGAGGCCATGGGTATCATCGGCAAGGGCAGCGCGCCCAGGAAGCCCGTTTCGGTGGGCGCGGATCAGTACGAGGTGGTGCGCGGCGACAACCTGTGGGACATCGCCGGCAAGCAGGAGATCTACGCCAATCCTTTCCAGTGGCCGCTCATCTACAAGGCCAACCAGGACAAGATCAAGGATGCTGATCTTATCTATCCGGGGCAGGTCTTCGACATCAACCGCAACGCCTCGCCCGAGGAGGTGAACGCGGCCATCCAGCACGCCAGGACCCGCGGGGCCTGGTCCCTGGGCGTGGTGGAGGAATCGGACAAGGCCTATCTCGCCCAGTGATTCCGGGCGCCAGTGCATGAGACTCGCCGGGGCCCCCGCAGTGGGGCCCCTTTTCATTTCCGTGCCGGCCGGGCCGGCGATCTCCTCCGGCGGTGGGGACGGGCAATGTGGCGCAGGGCCCGCTCCGCGGGCGGGTTCCTGCGCCTGGTCTTTCACCGCTACTACCGCGAACGCGGGCCGCGCACGGCCGCGGCCCTGAGCTACACCACGCTGCTGGCACTGGTGCCGTTGCTGGCGGTGGCATTCGCGGTCTTCAGCCGCTACCCCGTGTTCAACCGCCTGCTGGAGCTGGGGCGGGACGAGCTGCTCACGGTGCTGGCGCCGGCGGTGGCCGGCGAGGTGATCGGTTACGTGGAGTCCTTCGTGGCGGCCACGCGGCGCCTGTCGGCGCTGGGCATCGTGGCCCTGGCCGTTTCCGCCCTGCTCACCCTCAAGACCATGGACCACGCCGTCAATGACATCTGGCACGTGCGCCGCGGCCGCCGCCTGCTCACCAGCCTGGTGGCCTACGCGAGCGTGATCCTGGCGGGGCCGCTGCTGGTGGGGGTCGGGGTCTCCGTCACCACCTATCTCGCCTCGCTGGAATTGCTGCACCGCTGGCTGGGCGAAGAAGCGGCGCGCACCGGCCTGCTGGTGTGGGTGCCGGCGGCGGCCACCCTGGCAGGCCTCATGCTCATCTACAAGTTCGTGCCCAACCGGCCGGTGCAGTGGCGCCATGCCCTGGCCGGGGCGGTGGTGGGCACCCTGCTGCTGGCGGCGGCCAAGCGGGCCTTCGGCCTGTACCTGGCCACGGTGCCCACCTACCACGTCATCTACGGTGCCCTGGCCACCATCCCGGTGCTGCTGGTGTGGCTGTTCGTGTTCTGGTCGGTGATCCTGTTCGGGGCCTGGTGGGCCAGCACCCTGGCCCTGGTGTCGCGGCAGAGGGGCGACACCCTGGCGCCGGGATACAGCACCGCCGCGGTGCTGCGGGTGCTGGGATGTTTCCGCGACGCCGGTCCGGCGGGGCTGGACCTGGCGGCCCTGTCGCGCCTGGAGCCGGAGCTGGACCGGGGCAGCCTGCGGCGGCTGGTGCGCGGCCTGGAGCACGCCGGGCTGCTGGAGGAGGTGGGGCGCCGGCGCTGGGCCTGGTCGGCAGCCGCCGACAGGCTCCCGCTGTCCGAACTCATGGTCCGGCTGGAGGAGTGAGTGTGCAGCCGGCCTTGGCCGGGGCGGGCCGGCTGGTAAAATGGCGCGGCGACCTGGAGGGGGGAACATGCAAAAAAGACTGGAGCGCGCCGTGGAGGGTGCGTTGTGGAACTCGCGCCTGGTGGTGTTCGCGGCCGTGATCGCCAGCCTGGCCGCGTCCCTGGCCATGTTTTACCTGGTCACCGTGGATGCCTTCTACATGGTGACCCATTTGTGGGACTACGCCTCGCCGCAGCTCAGCGCGGCCCAGCGCGCCGAGATCCGCAGCAGCACCATCACCCACGTGGTGGAGATCGTGGACGGCTACCTGCTGGCCACGGTGCTGCTCATCTTCGCCCTCGGGCTGTACGAGCTCTTCATCAGCAAGATCGACCAGGCCGAGCAGGCCGTCGGCGCTTCCCGGGTGCTGGTGATTCGCAACCTGGACGATCTCAAGGCGCGGCTGGGCAAGGTGGTCCTGATGATCCTCATCGTCAAGTTCTTCCAGCACGCGGTGGACATGAGCTTCGACACCGCCCTGGACCTGCTCAAGCTGGCAGGCGGCATCGCGGGCATCGGCCTGGCCCTGTACCTGTCGCACAAGGCCGATGCCGCCGCCCACCCCTGACGGGGAGCAGGCCGCAGGGACAATCTTTGCCCGGAACGGGGAATGTTTTGCCTCATTCACCGGTCTATCCGGGTGGTGGAAGAAGGTCGCCGGACCGCCACAGTCCGGGGCCGGCCATGCCGTGCCAGGCGTTTGTGCGCTCGATTTGCGGGACGGGACCGGTCGGCGAGCGAGGTGTATCGAAATGTTGGCGGGAAAGACCATGAAAGGTGCGGCCGGGTTGCTGGTCGTGGTGCTGCTCTGGAGCGCGGCCGCCGCTGCGGCGGAGTTCGCGCTGCCCGATCTCGACGGCCGCATCCACCGCCTGAGCCAGTACCAGGGCCGCTGGGTGGTGGTCAACTACTGGGCCACCTGGTGTCCTCCCTGCCTGGACGAGATTCCGGAGCTGGTGGAGTTTCACGAGGCCCATGCGCCCCGGGTGGTGGTGCTGGGTGTCAACTACGAGGACACCGGACTGGACCACCTGCGCCGGTTCGTGGACGAGTATTTCATTTCCTATCCGGTGCTGCGCGAGGAGC
>JALUTW010000082.1 GCA_027021685.1 Chromatiales bacterium
GCGGAGGTCAACGCCAGGAACCGCTCTTCCAGGGATTCCACCTCGCCCGGGTACAGCCTGGGCGCCCCGGCCTTGAGGGCCGCGGCCCGGGCGGCATAGACCGCGGCCAGCTCGCGCCGGGCCAGGGCGGCGAAGCGGCGCGCCTGCTCCAGCCGCGCCTCGCCCTCGGCCGCCGCGGCCAGGATGTCCGCCAGCCCGGCATGGCGCTGGAGCAGGGCCGCGGCCTCGGCGGCGCTGTCCTCGGCCTGGCGGTACCAGCCGGGCGAGAGCACGTGGACGTCCTCGGCCCGGGCCCGTTCCACCCCGGACTTGAGCCGCGCCACGGCCTCGGCCGGATCCTGGCTCAGGTCCACCCGGGCCGGGTCCACCCCGCCGGCGCAGCCCGCCGCCAGGAGGGCCGGCAGCACGGCGGCGAGGAACAGGGAGACCGCTTGCCGCACTGCCGATCCCCTGCCCATGCTCAGGCCGGTTGCTCGTGGGGCTCGGCCAGCCAGGCCGCGGCCTCGTCCATGGAGGTGAAGGTGTGGACCGCCTCCGGCAGCACCAGGCCCGAGGCGTGAAACGCGTGGATCACCGCCTGCTCGAAGCTGCTGGCCACCACGAACGCCACGCGGTAACCGCGCCCGCGGCGCTCGCTCCGACTGTGTATGTGCCTCACCAGGGCCTCCAGCTCCCCCGGCCGCGGCCGCATGACGGCCTCGCGCAGGTCGCACAGCAGGTCCATGCCGGGCACGAAATCCGGGTGGTTGACGAAGTCGTCGAAGGCGGCACAGGCCTCCGGCAGGGTGAACTCGCCCCTGACCGTCAGGGTCACCCGTCCCGCCCGGGGGTCCACTGCCACGGTGTAGGCCACGTCTCCTCCCCGTTGCCGTCGCATCCTCCGTGCCCGCGACTCTACGCCAGCCCGCCGCGGCTGGCAAATGCCCAAGTCATTCCTTGTGATAGATCTCTCCCCCCGTGCGCCGGAACTCCTCGGCCTTTTCCCTGAGGCCCGCTTCCACGGCCACGGTGACATCGCCGATGCCCCTGGCCGCGGCGTAGTCGCGCACCTCCTGGGTGATCTTCATGGAGCAAAAGTTGGGCCCGCACATGGAGCAGAAGTGGGCCACCTTGTGCGCCTCCTTGGGCAGGGTCTCGTCGTGGAACTCGCGCGCCCGCTCCGGATCCAGCGACAGGTTGAACTGGTCTTCCCAGCGGAACTCGAACCGGGCCTTGGACAGGGCGTTGTCCCGCAGCTGCGCCCCCGGGTGGCCCTTGGCCAGGTCGGCGGCGTGGGCGGCGATCCTGTAGGCGATGATGCCGTCGCGCACGTCCTGCTTGTTGGGCAGGCCCAGGTGCTCCTTGGGCGTGACGTAGCACAGCATGGCCGTGCCGTACCAGCCGATGTTGGCGGCGCCGATGGCGGAGGTGATGTGGTCGTAGGCCGGGGCGATGTCGGTCACCAGCGGCCCAAGGGTATAGAACGGTGCCTCGAAGCAGTCAGCCAGTTCCTTGTCCACGTTCTCCTTGACCAGGTGCAGCGGGATGTGGCCCGGGCCTTCGATCATCACCTGCACGTCGTGTTCCCAGGCGATCTTCGTCAGCTCGCCCAGGGTTTCCAGCTCGGCGAACTGGGCCCGGTCGTTGGCATCGGCGATGGAACCGGGGCGCAGGCCGTCGCCGAGCGAGAAGGCCACGTCGTAGGCCTTCATGATCTCGCAGATCTCCTCGAAGTGGGTGTAGAGGAAGTTCTCCCGGTGATGGGCCAGGCACCACTTGGCCATGATGGAACCGCCGCGGGAGACGATGCCGGTCACGCGATCCGCCGTGAGCGGGATGTAGGCCAGGCGCACCCCGGCGTGGATGGTGAAGTAGTCCACCCCCTGCTCCGCCTGCTCGATGAGGGTGTCGCGGAAGATCTCCCAGGTGAGTTCCTCGGGCTTGCCGTCCACCTTCTCCAGGGCCTGGTAGATGGGCACGGTGCCGATGGGCATGGGCGCGTTGCGCAGGATCCACTCGCGGGTCTCGTGGATGTTCCTGCCGGTGGAAAGGTCCATCAGCGTGTCGCCACCCCAGCGCGCCGACCACACCATCTTCTCCACTTCCTCGGCGATGCTGGAGGTCACCGCGGAGTTGCCGATGTTGGTGTTGATCTTCACCCGGAAATTGCGCCCGATGATCATGGGTTCCAGCTCCGGGTGGTTGATGTTGGCCGGGATGATGGCGCGCCCGGCGGCCACCTCCTGGCGCACGAACTCCGGCGTGATCTCGTCGGGCAGCCGGGCGCCGAACGGCTGGCCCGGGTGCCGGCGCAGCAGTTTCTCATAGCGCGGATCGGCGCGCAGCGCCTCCAGCCGGCAGTTCTCGCGAATGGCCACGTACTCCATCTCCGGCGTGACGATGCCGCGCCGGGCGTAGTGCATCTGGGTCACGTTGCAGCCGGCCCGGGCCCGCCGCGGCCGGCGGATGTGGCCGAAGCGCAGGGTCTCCAGCGCCGGATCGGCCAGGCGCGCGCGGCCGTACTCGGAGCTGGGCCCGTCCAGCAGCTCGGTGTCGCCCCGCTCCACGATCCAGGCCTCGCGCAGGGCGGGCAGGCCCCGGGTCAGGTCGATCTCGGCCTCCGGATCGGTGTACGGGCCGGAGGTGTCGTAGACCGGAATGGGCGGATTCTCCTCGGCCCCCCGGGCCGTGGGCGTGGGGGACTGCATGATCTCGCGCATGCCCACGCGCAGGTCGGGCCGCGACCCCTGCACGTGGATCTTGCGCGAGTTGGGAAACGGCCGCGTCGCTTCCTCCGACAGGGTCGCGGCGCGGGTGGTGAAATCCTCGGGTATGGCGCTCATGGCGGTCACCGTCTGTGGCGACGGCTGCACGCAGCGCGGGCGGGCATCCTTGAGGCGTGGCGTCGCAAGGTTGGCTTCCCTCCGCCGGTGCTAGCCGGTTCAGGTTCAAGGGGTACATTCTCAGCCCGCCGCGCCGCCGTGCCCGGCCCGCGGGGGCGCCCCCAGCCGAGTGGTCACGTTATAGAATAAGCCGCCCCGGTGCAAGGGCCGCCCCTCGCTTGTCAGCCTCCGGGCGAGCGCGTAGGCTTGGCACCTGCCCCAACGGGGGCTTTTCGAGCAGCACGGCCGCCGCCCCGGGGCGGTCCAGGCCGAGACTTTCGGGGTGAACGAAGATGATGGACGTGAATCTGGAACAGGCCCGCTTCAACATGATCGAGCAGCAGATCCGCCCCTGGGAGGTGCTGGACCAGGCGGTGCTGGACCTGCTCATGCGCGTGCCGCGGGAGGACTTCGTGCCGCCGCGCTACCGCAACCTGGCCTTTGCCGACATGAACATTCCCATCGGCCACGACCAGGTGATGATGGCACCCAAGGTGGAGGCCCGCCTGCTCCAGGCCCTGGACGTGCAGCCCGATGACACCGTCCTGGAGGTGGGCACCGGCTCGGGCTATCTCACCGCCCTGCTGGCCCACCTGGGCCACCACGTGTACTCGGTGGAGATCTTCGAGGACCTGTCCGCCTCCGCCGGCGAGCGGCTGGCGGCCCACGACCTGGACAACGTGACCCTGGAGACCGGCGACGCCGCCCGCGGCTGGTCGCGGCATGCCCCCTATGACGTCATCGTCCTCACCGGATCCGTGCCCGTGCTGGAAGAGGTCTGGAAGCAGGATCTGGCACCGGACGGGCGGCTGTTCGCCA
>JALUTW010000083.1 GCA_027021685.1 Chromatiales bacterium
ACCAGGTGCGGCAGCAGGCGGGCCTGCCACCGGCCGGCGGCGAACATGAAGGCCGCCGCCGCCAGCACGCTCGCCACCCCGCCCAGGAGGCTGAAAAGAATGATCCAGGCCAGCACGCTCATGGAACGCCGGTGTCCCCCGCAACCGGTGAGGCAAAGGGCGGGATGATAACAAAAAGGGGGCTGGGGACTGGGGGCTGGATGCCGGGACCCGGCAGCCATTCCCTAGTCCCCGGTGGCCTGCTTCCAGATCAGCGCCGCCATGCGCCCGGTGGTGCCGTCGCGGCGGTAGGAATAGAACCGGGCCGGGTCGCTGAAGGTACACAGGCCGCCGCCGAAGACCTGCTCCACGCCACAGGCCGCCAGCCGGCGCCGGGCCAGGGCATGGAGATCGGCCCGCCACCGATCCCCGCCGTCGGAGACGAAGGCCGCCGCTGCCCCCGGATCCGTATCGGCGAAGGCCGCCCGCACCTCGGGCCCCACCTGAAAGGCCGACGGCCCGATGGCCGGCCCCAGCCAGGCGAGAACGTCCGCCGGCGGCACGTCCAGCGCAGCCACCGCCGCCTCCAGCACGCCCGCCGCCAGCCCGCGCCAGCCGGCGTGCACCGCCCCCACCCGGCCCCCGTCGCGGCTGCACAGGAGCACCGGCAGGCAGTCGGCGGTGAGCACCGCACACACCACGCCGGGGGCAGAGGTCACCGCGGCGTCGGCCGCCGGCGGGGCAAGCGGGGTTTCCGCCAGCACCGCCACTTCCCGCCCGTGCACCTGTTGCAGCCAGGCCGGCTCGCCCGGCAGGCCCAGGGCCGCACGCAGCCGGGCCCGGTTGGCCGCCACCGCGGCCGGGTCATCGCCCACGTGGGCGGCCAGGTTGAAGCTGTGGAAGGGCGGCCGGCTCACGCCGCCGGCGCGGGTGGTGACCGCCGCCGCCACGCCCGGCGGTGCCGGCCAGCGGGGTCGGATGAAAACGGGCGCGGGGGCGTCAGCGGGCGGCGGCATCGCCGGCGGGCGCCCCGGCATCGGCACGCAGGGCCGCCACCAGGGCCGCCATGTCCTCCGGCAGGGGCGCGCTCCATTCCAGGAACCCGCTGCCGGCCGGATGCGCCAGGCCCAGGCGGGCCGCGTGCAGGGCCTGGCGGCGGAAACCGCGCAGCACCGCCGCCAGCTCCGGCGTCGCCTGCGGCGGCAGGCGCAGGCGCCCGCCGTAGACCGGATCGCCGGTCACCGGATAGCGGATGTGGGCCAGGTGGACCCGGATCTGGTGGGTCCGGCCGGTCTCCAGCCTGAGCGACACCAGGGTATGGGCCCGGAACCGCTCCAGGACCCGGTAGTGGGTCACCGCCCCGCGGCCGCCGCCCGTCACCGCCATGCGGGTCCGGTGGACGGGATGGCGCCCCACGGGGGCCTCCACCGTGCCGCCGGCGGGCATGACGCCGCAGACCACGGCACGGTACTCGCGCAGGACCTCGCGGGCCTGGAGCTGGCGCACCAGCGCAGTATGCGCCCGCGGTGTGCGGGCCACCACCAGCAGGCCCGAGGTGTCCTTGTCCAGGCGGTGGATGATCCCGGCCCGGGGCAGGCGCTCCAGCTCCGGGGCATGGTGCAGGAGGGCGTTGACCAGGGTGCCGTCCGGGTTGCCCGCGGCGGGGTGGACCACCAGCCCCGGCGGCTTGTTGACCACGATGAGGTCCTCGTCCTCGTGCACGATGTCCAGCGGCAGGGCCTGCGGCAGCCAGCGGGTCTCGCGCTCGGCCTCCGGCTCCAGGCGGATGCGGTCGCCCCCCTGCACCCGATCGCGGGCGCGCAGGGTGCGGTCGTTGACCTGGACCCGGCCGGCCCGGATCCAGGCCTGCAGGCGCGCGCGCGAGTAGTCGCCGAACATGGCGGCCAGGGCCTGGTCCAGACGCCGGCCCGCCAGCTCCGGCGGCACCACACCGTGCAATGAAGGGTCAGGATGTGACATGCAACCGCAAGCCAATGTTTCGCAGGAATATTTGCCAGAGTATACTGCACGCATGAGGAAATTCGCATGTCCACGGCCCGCGGGCGGCGTCGTTGCGGCACTGTTTTCGCTGCTGCTGCTGGCCGGCTGCGCCGGCCCCGCCACCGACGATCCCACCGAGGGCCTGTCGGCACAGGAGATCTACCTGGAGGCCAAGGCCGAGCTGGACAACGGGCAGTACGAGACCGCCGCCGGCCTCTATTCCAAGCTCATCTCGCGCTACCCTTATGGCCGCTATGCGCAGCAGGCGCTGCTGGAGATGGCCTACGCTCATTACAAGGACAATGAACTGGAGACGGCGATCCTCACCGCCGAGCGGTTCATCAAGCTCTACCCGCGTCACCCCAGCGTCGCCTACGCCTACTACCTGCGCGGGCTGGCGGCCTATCCCATGGAACAGAACTTTCTCGCCCGCTGGTTCAACCAGGACCCGGCGGAACGCGATCCCCGCGCCATCCGCAGGGCCATGGACTTTTTCACCACCCTGCTGGAGAAGTTCCCCCGCAGCCGCTACGCCGCCGACGCCGGCCAGCGCCTGGTCTACCTGCGCAACCTGCTGGCCCGCCACGAGGTGGCGGTGGCGCGCTTCTACCTGCGGCGCGAGGCCTTCGTCGCGGCGGCCAACCGGGCCCGGCGGGTGATCGAGGAGTTTCCCCGCACCCCGGCGGTGGCCGAGGCGCTGGAGATCCTGGCGGGCGCCTACGAGGGCCTGGCCCTGCCGGACCTGGCGCGCGATGCCCGCCGGGTGCTGGAACTCAACTACCCGCAACGTGCCGCGGGTCCGGCCGACCGGGGCTGAACCGTGCCTGGCATGGGACGCCTGACACGCCACGGAATCCGGAGCACGGTGCTCGCCGTCCTGATCCTGGGGCTGGCACCGGGCCTGTGGGGCTGTGCCGGCACCGGCGGCGACGGCAGCCTGGCCAGCGGCGACCTGTCGCCGCGCCACCTCTACCGCAAGGCCCGGGCCGAGCTGCGGCAGCGCAATTACGGCCAGGCCATCCAGTTGCTGCAGGAGCTCATGACCCGCTTCGGGGATCAGCCCGAGGCCGAGGCCGCCCGCCTCAGCCTGGCCTATGCCTATTACAAGGCCGGCGAACACCAGCAGGCCATCGACACCGCGGAAGCCTTCATCCGCCGCCATCCGCAGAACGCCAACGTCGCCTACGCCTACTACGTGCGCGGGCTGGCGGCCTACGCCCGCAGCAAGCGCGACGTGGAGCAGGCCCTCGCCCGGCCGCCCTCGCCGGATGCTCTGGCCTCCACGCGCGAGGCCTTCCGCTTCCTGTCGGAGCTGGTGGAACGCTTCCCCCGCAGCCGCTACTTCAACGATGCCATGACCCGTATCGTCAAGCTGCGCAACCGCATGGCACGCTACCAGATCCACGCCGCGGAGTACGACCTCGAGGCAGGCAATGTCGAGCGGGCGGTGGAGCGGGCCCGCTACGTGCAGAAGCACTTTGCCCGCACCCAGTCGCTGCCGGCGGCGCTGGCGGTGCTGGCCCGGGGCCAGCTGGTGCTGGGACGGCGGCGCGAGGCCGAGGAGGTACTGGCCGCCCTGGAGGCCAACTATCCCGATGACCCGGTGACCACCGCGACCCGGGAATACTTCTCCAATCACCGCGGCGTGCAGCCCGCACGCTGAAGGGCGGAATCTCCGCCCGCGAATCAGG
>JALUTW010000084.1 GCA_027021685.1 Chromatiales bacterium
AGCCCGAACCCGCCCCGCGATTCTGCGGCTTCTGCGCCATCCCGGGGACGGATAGCAAACCACCGGACCTTCCCCGGCGGCGGTCCCCGGGTGAGCGGGTGTCCGGGACGCCCCTGCCGGCCGCGGGCATGAACGCGCCGGCCGACCCCGAGACCCTGGCCCTGGCCGAGGAACTCATCGCCCGGCCCTCGGTGACGCCGGACGACGCCGGCTGCCAGGAGATCATCGCCCGGCGCCTGGCGGCCTGCGGCTTTGCCGCCGAGCCCATGCCCTTCGGCGGGGTGAACAACCTGTGGGCGCGGCGCGGCAGCAGCGGTCCGCTGTTCGTGTTCGCCGGCCATACCGACGTGGTGCCGCCGGGAGACGCGGCGGCCTGGCGCTTCCCGCCCTTCGAACCCACGGTGGCCGACGGCATGCTGTGGGGGCGCGGCGCGGCGGACATGAAGGGCTCGCTGGCCGCCATGGTCACCGCCTGCGAGCGCTTTGCCGCCGCGCACCCCGGCCACCGCGGCAGCATCGCCTTGCTTATCACGTCCGACGAGGAGGGCCCGGCGGTGGACGGCACCGTGCGGGTGGTGGAGACCCTGCAGGAACGTGGGGAAAGGATCGACTGGTGCCTGGTGGGCGAACCCTCCAGCAGCGCCGCCGTGGGCGACACCATCAAGAACGGCCGCCGCGGCTCCCTCACCGGCCGCCTCACCGTGCGCGGGGTCCAGGGCCACGTGGCCTATCCCCACCTGGCGCGCAACCCGGTGCACGAGGCCCTGCCGGCGCTGGCCGAGCTGGCGGCGCGGGAGTGGGACCGGGGCAACGCCTTCTTTCCGCCCACCACCTTCCAGATCGCCCACGTTCACGCCGGCGACGGCACCGAGAACGTCATCCCCGGCGAGCTTTCGGTGCTGTTCAACTTCCGCTTCTCCACCGAGGTCACCGAGGCGCAGCTGCGCCGGGAAGTGGAAGCGGTGCTGCAGCGGCACGGCCTGGACTACACCCTGGACTGGCGCCTGTCCGGCCAGCCCTTTCTCACCCCGGCCGGCGAGCTGGTGGCCGCCGCGCGCGAGGCCGTGACCGCCGTCACCGGCCGCGAGCCGGAGCTGTCCACCGCCGGCGGCACTTCCGACGGGCGCTTCATCGCCCCCACCGGGGCCCAGGTGGTGGAACTGGGTCCGGTCAACGCCACCATCCACCAGGTGGACGAACGGGTGGCGGTGGACGACCTCGCCACGCTGTCGCGCATCTACGAGAACATCCTCCAGCGCCTGCTGCTGGACTGAGCACAACCCGTCCCAAGATTCACCCCGGCCGCGCGCGCGGAATTCCGAGACGGATTCTGAAAACAAAGATCGTTCCGGCGACCTTTTGTCAGCGCGCCGGGCCGGGCGCCTGCGTGCCCGGTTTGCCATTGCCCGGCGGGCGGTCCGCGCCAGCGGTCTCGAGGGTCTTGAGGCCGGTCAGGCTCTCCTCGATGGTGCGGATGACGTCCTGCTCCAGCTCCAGGGCCACCGCCTCGGCGGGACTGCCGGCCGCCACCTGCGACGGGCGCACGAACAGGATGCGGGTCTCGCCGGCCTTGTGAGTGAGGGTCACGTGCAGCGGGCACAGCGCCAGCATGTCGGGATCGGCGTTGCCCACCTGGTTGGCGTACCAGCCGTTGCAGAACACCATGCTGCGGATGGATTCCAGCCTGTTGCGGTTGTAGTCCTTGCCCCAGCGCCGGGCGAAGTGGGCCAGGTTGCGGCCGATGTTGGGTTCGACGATGACGAAGTAGCCGTTGTTCTCCAGCGAGCCGAACACCCGCTTGTACACGGTCTCCATGGGGGCCTGCACCGCCCGCACGTAGACCTGGGCACTGCCCGCCTCCGCCGTACCCCATGCGGCGCCCGCCAGGATCAGCGCCGCCGCCAGTCGTCTTGCCTTCATCGATCCTTCTCCCCCTGCGGTGAGTCCCGTTTCAGTTCGATGTCGGATGGGCCTTCGCGGTTCCTCCCGGCACGTCCGCCACGTCGTCGCGCAGGTAGACCGGCGCCAGCTCCTCCGCCGCCACCGCCCGGCCGGCGGCCAGCTCGCCTGCAGCCAGGCGGGCGACATCGGCCGCGTGCGGCTGCGCCTGCGGGCGGGTCGCGGCCAGCGCCCCGGCAAGGCGCGCAGCGAGGGCTTCGCCGTGCTCGGCGAAACCGGACCCCGCACCCAGCCAGCCCTCCCCCTCGGGCAGCGGCACCGAGGCGGGCACGCACACCCGTTCCGGACCCGCCGGCGCCACCCCCTCCGCCGCCCGCCGGAAGGCCCCCCAGTACACCTCGCCCTTGCGCGCGTCCAGCGCCGCCAGCACCCTGCCCGCCCCGGCCTCGCGCATGGCGCCCAGGGCCAGCGCGGCCAGGGTGGACACGGGCACCGCCGGCACGTCCAGGCCGAAGGCCAGCCCCTGGGCCACGCCCACCGCCACCCTGACCCCGGTGAAGGCCCCGGGTCCCCGCCCCACGGCGACGGCATCGAGCTGGCCCAGGGCCATGCCCGCCTCCGCCAGCAGCCGCTCCACCAGCGGCAGCACCTGCTCGGTCTGGGTGCGGCCCGCGGCGACCTCCAGGGCCAGCGGCTCGCCGTCGCACAGCAGCGCCACGGAGCACAAGGGCGTGGCGGTCTCGATGGCCAGGAGCCTCACGCCGTGCCTCCCGCCCGGGCCCGCGCCGGGTCGGCGGCGAAGAAGGCCTCCACGTCCGCCAGGTCCCGGGTCTGCGGCATGGGCGGCAGGCTGTCCAGGAACACCCGGCCGTAGGGCCGGGTGAGCAGCCGCGGGTCGCAGATCACCAGGACACCCCGGTCGGCGACATCGCGGATGAGGCGCCCGGCACCCTGCTTGAGGGCGATGACCGCCGCCGGCAGCTGGTACTCCATGAAGGGGTTGCCGCCGCCCTTGCGCAGGGCGTCGAGACGGGCGCCGAGCACCGGGTCCCCGGGCGAGGCGAACGGCAGCTTGTCGATGATGACACAGGACAGGGCCTCGCCCCGCACGTCCACCCCTTCCCAGAAGCTGGCGGTGCCCAGGAGCACCGCATCGCCCGCCGCCCTGAACTCGTCCAGCAGGGCCGCGCGCGGGGCATCGCCCTGCACCAGCACCGGCCACGGCAGGCGGCCGCGCAGGTGCTCCGCCGCCTCGTTGAGCGCCCGGTGGGAGGTGTACAGCAGAAAGGCCCGGCCGCCGCTGGCCGCCAGCACCGGCTCGGCCACGGCCAGCACCGCGCGGCCGTAGTCGGGCGCGTTGGGGTCGGGCATGTCCCGCGGCAGGTAGAGCAGCGACTGGCGCGCGTAGTCGAAGGGGGAGTCCCAGGCCTCGCAGCGGGCCGCCTCGATCCCCAGGCGCCGGGTGAAATGGGAGAAATCACCGCCCACGGCCAGGGTGGCCGAGGTGAAGATCCAGGCCCCGGGCATGGCCGCCATGTACTCCCGGAACGGTCCCGCCACGTCCAGCGGGGTCAGGTGCAGGCTCACCGAGCGGCGGTGGGTCTCGAACCAGTGCACGGCATCCTCGGGCGGCTCGCCCGTGAGCAGATCCAGCCGCTCGGCCAGCACCTGCGCGCGGTGGTGGCAGCGCTCCAGTCCGCGGGTCCGCTCGGCCAGGGGCGCCAGCAGGCCGGCCAGCCCGTCCAGGGCCCCGCGCAGGCCGGCAGCGGCCTCGGCCACCGGGCGCCGGCGCGCCGCCTCGGCCCAGCCCCCGCGGCGGCTGCCTTCGCCGAAGGCGGCACGGAACGCCCGCGCCGCGTCGCGCAGGGCGTCGGCGGCCCGGGGCAGGGCCCGGTCCTCGTGCACCTCGCGCAGGTACTCGGCCTCGGCGTCGCCGGCCAGCTCCACCAGCTGGTTGCTGGACACGGCCAGGCCGAAGAAGGCCGAAGCGGTCTCCGGAAGCTGGTGAGCCTCGTCGATGACGAAGGCGTCGGCCAGGGGCAGGATCTCCCCGAACCCCTCCTCGCGCAGGGCCATGTCCGCGAACAGCAGGTGGTGGTTGACCACCACCAGGTCGGCGGCCTGGGCCCGGCGCCGGGCCCGGACCAGGAAACATGCCTCCCAGTGCCCGCACTCCTGTCCCAGGCAGTTGTCGGCGTTGGCCGTGACCAGGGGCCACACGGGGTCCTGCTCGCCGATGCCGGGACAGCCGGCGATGTCGCCGTCGTCGCTGGTGCAGGCCCAGCGGGCGATGCGCACCACCCGCTCCGCCTCGGCCCGGCTGCGGAACCGCCCCTCGTCCTGCGCCCGCTCCAGGCGGTGGAGGCACACGTAGTTGGCGCGGCCCTTGAGCAGGGCGGCGTCCACCGCCGTGCCCAGCGCCGCCGCCACCTGGGGCAGGTCGCGGTGAAAGAGCTGGTCCTGCAGGTTGCGGGTGCCGGTGGAGAGGATCACCTTGCGCCCCGACAACAGGGCCGGCACCAGGTAGGCGAAGGTCTTGCCGGTGCCGGTGCCCGCCTCCGCCACCAGCACGCCACCGCCGTCCAGCGCCGCGGCCACCGCCTGCGCCATGGCCTGCTGGGCGGCGCGGGGCGCGAAGCCGGGCACCCGGGCGGCGAACGGGCCGTGGGGACCGAGCAGGGCGGCGGGATCGTCCATGGGGGGCGGGGCTTCAGCCGCCCACCGCGGCCCCGCCGTCCTCGCGGGACCAGGCCAGGCGGGCGATGCGCTTGAAACGGGCCACCGACATGGCCCCGCGCTTGCGGCGGTTGCTGCCGGCGGTCTCGGCCAGGGCCTCCTCCACCGCTTCGCGCTCGGCCTCGTAGATGGCACAGGGCTCGAAGTCGGCATCCATCACCACCAGCACCACCAGGTCCCAGTCCTGGTCCACCTTGAACTGGCCGATGCGGGGATTGCCCTTCCGGTCGTCGAACACCACCCGGCCCTTGATCTGCACCCGCTGGCCCTCGCGGGGACCGCGGCCGATGGCATCGTAGCCGCCGGGGGGCGGATCGCACGGCTCCAGGTCCAGCAGGCGGCAGGCGTCGTGCTTGGCGATCTCGGAACTGACCCCCAGCGACTTGCCGGTGGTGCGGCGGTACTCGGCCGCCAGCCGCCGCGCCTCGGCGATGATCTTGTCCACCACGAAGGGGTTCTTCAACGGAAGCGGTCTCCGGCAGGGCTCCAGTGGCGGCATCTATTCTGGCACGAAACGCCGCCGGGATGCTCGGTGCCGGAGCACGGCCTCAGCGGCCCGCGCCCAGGGCCTCGGCCCGGGCCTCCGCCGCGCGGGCGCCGGCCGCATCACCGCGGGCGGCACGGGCGTGGGCGATGACGCGCCAGTTGGCCTCCTGCAGCAGGCGGTCACCCCGCGCCAGGCTGTTGGACTTGGCCGCCAGGCCCTCGGCCCGCGCCGCCCGTCCCTGGTGCAGGTGCACCCGGGCCATGTAGTGCCACAGCACCGGGTTGCGCGGATCGATGCGCACGGCCCGCTCCAGCAGTGCCTCGGCCCGGTCCAGCCGGCCGGCGCGGGCCGCCTCGCGCGCCCGCGCGATGAGCCGGCGCACCGCCGGCGGGGTGTCGCGCCCCGGCACCACCACCGGCCGCTCCGCCTCCGGCACCGGCGTGAAGCCTTCTTCCGCCGGCGGCACCGCGCAGCCCGCCGCCAGCAGCCACGGCACCAGCAGCCACCATCCCGCGACGCGCCTCATCTGAGGATCCTCCGCAGCCAGTGGCTGGCGCGCTCGGCCAGCCCGGTGGAACAGGGGGCATACTCACCCGGCGCGGTGCCGGGGCGGAAGGCCAGCAGCGCGGCACCCTCGCATCCGGCCGCCGCCCGCAGGCCGCTGGCCGGATCCACCTCCACCCACTCCAGGCCATCCTCCCCCGGCGGGTCCAGGGGTGGCGCGTGCAGGCGGCGCATGAGATCGCTCCACACCCGCAGCGCGCCGGCCGCGCCCGACAGCCCGATGGGCGCGTTGTCGTCGCGCCCCAGCCACACCACCGCCAGGTGGCGGCGGCCGAAGCCGGCGAACCAGGAGTCGCGCAGGTCGTCGGTGGTGCCGGTCTTGCCGGCAAAGCCGCCGGCCGGCGCGAACCACTGCCGGGCCGCGCGGCCGGTGCCGTGGCGCATCACCTCGCGCAGGGCCGAGTTGAGCAGGGCCACCGCGGCCGGGTCCACCGCCTGCTCCACGTTCAGGGGGAAGCGCTTGAGCGGCTCGCCGCGGGCATCCAGCACCTCGCGGATGGCGCGCGGCGGGCTGCGGAAGCCACCGGCGGCGAAGGTCTGGTACACCGCCGCCACCTCCTCCGGGCTCATGGCCACCGCGCCCAGCAGCAGCGACGGGTAGGCCGGGACCTCGCGCTCCAGGCCCAGGCGGCGGAGCATGGCCGCCACCCGCTTCACCCCGAGGGCCATGCCCAGGCGCACGGTGGCCTGGTTGTAGGAGCGGGTCAGGGCCACGAACAGGGGAACCTCGCCGTGGGAGACGTGATCGTAGTTGGCCGGCACCCATTCCTCGCCGCCGGGCCCGCCGATGCGGATGGGGCTGTCGTCCACCGGGGCGGCCAGGGTGTAGCCGCCCTCGGCCAGCGCGGTGAGATACACCACCGGCTTGATGAGCGAGCCCACGGGCCGGCGCGCGTCCAGGGCGCGGTTGAAACCGGCGAAACGCGCATCGCGCCCGCCCACCAGGGCCAGGACCTCGCCGCCGGTGGTGGAGGTCACGATGACCGCGGCCTGCAGCCGTCCGTCCAGGCCGCGCGCCCGGTCCAGGGCCGCCACCTGGGCCGCCACCGCGGCCTCCGCCCGCGCCTGCACCACCGGGTCCAGGGTGGTGAACACGCGCAGGCCCTCGCTGGTGAGGTCCTGGTCGCGGTAGTCGCGCCGGAGCTGGCGCCGCACCAGGTCCATGAACGCCGGATAGGGCGTGATGCCGTGGGGCGGGTCCGCCACCACCCGCACCGGGCGGCTGCGGGCCGCCGCCGCCTCGCCGGCGCTCACCACGTTGCGCTCCACCAGGATGTCCAGGATGCGGTCGCGGCGGCGCTGCAGGCGCCGGGGGTGGCGGCGCGGATCGTAGTAGCCCGGGCCCCGCACCAGGGCCACCAGGGTGGCGATCTCGGCCAGGTCCAGCTCGCCCACCGGCTTGTCGAAGTAGAAGCGGCTGGCCAGGCCGAAGCCATGGATGGCGCGCCTGCCCTGCTGGCCCAGGTAGACCTCGTTGAGATAGGCCTCCAGGATCTCGTCCTTGTCGTAGTGCAGTTCCAGCAGCAGGGCCATCACTGCCTCGTTGGCCTTGCGCCACAGGCTGCGCTCGTTGGACAGGAAGAAGTTCTTCACCAGCTGCTGGGTGAGGGTGCTGCCGCCCTGCACCGCGGCGCCGGCGCGCAGGTTGGCCCACGCCGCGCGGGCGATGGCGCGCAGGTCGATGCCGTGGTGGTGGCGGAACTTGCGGTCCTCCACCGCGATGAGGGCCTCCACCAGCAGCGGCGGCACGTCCTCGAGCTGCACCAGCACCCGATCCTCGTGGTGGCTGGGGTAGATGCCGCCGATGAACATGGGGTCCAGGCGCACCAGGTCCACCGCCCGGCCGCCGGCGTCGGTGAGCCGCTGCACCCGGCCCCCGCCCAGCTGCACCTGCACGATGCGCGGCGGCTCGGTGCCGTCCCAGAAGTCGAAGCCGCGCGTGTGCACCACCCAGGTGGACCCGCTGTGGCTGTAGGTGCCGGGCTGCTCCGGAATGTAGGCCGGGCGGTAGGCCAGGCGCTTGAGCTCCAGCCGGAAATCGGCCTCGGCCAGCGGTGCGCCCTCGTAGAGCTCCAGCGGCCGCGCGTAGACGTGGGCCGGCAGGGCCCAGCGCTTGCCCTCGAAGGCGGTGCGGATGGTGACGTCCAGGTACACGGTCCAGGCCGCGGCGGCCGCCAGCAGCACCGCCAGCGCGCGCTTCCAGTGCCGCAGCCATGGCCACCGGCCCCGGCGCCCGGAACGGCGGCGGGAGGCGGTGCGCCGCGCCGGGCCGGGCCGGCGGCGGCGCTTGCGGGTGGGCTTGCGGGCCATGGGCTCAGCGGCCGCGGGTCATGTGGGTGACGGGACGGGACACGGCGCCGATTCTACAGGATGTGCGAAAAGGCCGTCCCGACCTCTCCCGCACCCCGGACACGGCGCGGGCCGGACTCGTGCCGCCGGTTGCGCTCAGCCCCCGCCCAGGCGCACCAGCAGCGCCCACAGGCTCACCGGCCCGGCGATGACGAACCCGGCCGCCGCGGCGGCCGCGAGCCAGCGGTAGCGCCGGGCCAGGGAGTCCTGCGGCAGGTGGGAGAGCAGGAACGGCTGGCGGGCCAGCGCCGGCTTGCGCAGCAGGTGGCGCGGCGCCTCGGCCGCGCGCCGGAGCTGATGCGAGTAGACCACCGCCTCGGCCTTGCGCCGGGCCGCCTCCCACTCCTCCAGGTCCACCCGCCCGTCGCCGTCGGCGTCGAACAGCTCCAGCAGCCGGGCCTGGTCCTGCTTCCAGCGCCGCAGCAGCGCGGCCACCTGTGCCTTCATGGCCTCGGCGTCACGCACGCCGGAGACGGTCTCGAACCAGCCCAGGGCATAGAGGGGATCGCCGGCGCTCATGCGCTCCTCGGTGTACCGGTAGCCGCCGCCGGCGGCCAGGCGCGCGAGCAGGCCGCCGGCATCGCCACCGCCCCGGGGGTGGCGGCGGTTGCCGTACCAGACCTGCCTTTCGCGCACCGTCACCTCGGCGCCGCGCGGATCGATGACGCACTCCCCGGTGTCGTCCACCAGCAGGAAGGGCGCGGTACTGGTGCCCGACTCCACGGTCTCCCAGCGGGTGCGGGTCCCGCGCGAGGTGTGCACCACGCGCCGGCGCTCGATGACATACCGGTACCAGGTGCAGGGCAGGCCCGTGAGCGGGGCCACCACCCCGGCCCCGGGCAGGGGCTGGGCCTGGCCCACCAGCTCCACGTAGCCCTGGTGCGCCGAGCGCACCTTCGAGGTGGGCGTGTTCTCGATGACCCGGGCCCGGTGCAGCCCGCGCAGCGCAGTCCATGCCAGGATGGCGGCGGCCGCCAGCCCCAGCCCCGTCCACAGCCAGAACTCGCCGGCGTCGGCGGCGAGGATGACCCCGCGCCAGGCCTCCGGATCCCACACGGCCGGCGGCCCCCGCGGTCAGGCGGAGAACAGGCGCTTCATGTCCACGTCGGCCTTCTCCGCCTCGGAGAAGCGCAGCAGCTCGAAGGGCCTGAAGCCGAAGGCACGCGCGACGAGCACGTCCGGAAACTGCTCGATGCGGATGTTGTTGAGATTGACCGACTCGTTGTAGACCTCGCGCCGATCGGAGATGCTGTTCTCGAGCTGGCTGATGCGCGCGCGCAGGTGCTGAAAACCCTCGTCGGCCTTGAGCTGGGGATAGTTCTCGGCCAGGGCGAAGAGCTGGCCCAGGCCCAGGCGGAGCTGGGTCTCGGCCTGCCCCAGCGCACCCATGTCGCCGGCCTGCCCCGCCTGCATCACCCGGGAGCGGGCCTCGATGATGCGCTGCAGGGTGTCCTTCTCGTAGGCCATGTACTGCTTGCACACCTCCACCAGCTTGGGCAGCTCGTCGTGGCGCTGCTTGAGCAGGACCTCGATGTTGGACCAGGCCTTGGCCACGTTGTGCTTGAGCGATACCAGGCCGTTGTAGATGAAGATCACGTACACCAGCAGCACCGCCAGTACCGCGAGAATGATCAGTGTCCCCAGTTCCATAGTGACCTCTCTTTGCAATCAGTGCGGCCGCCACCGCGACCTGCACTCATATAAACGGTGCCGGACCCGCTCGGGGTTGGCCCACCGGACCGCGGCTGCGGGCCGGAACCTGTCCCGGCATTCCGCACGAGCCGCGTTGTACGTCCACGGCCGTGGGAAATTTCGAAACAGGTTCTATACTCTAGCCCATGCACGGCTCCACGCGCAGACATTCCGTGCCGCCGCGCAGGACGGCATCATTCGTTGCCCTGGCCGCGCTGCTCGCCCTGGCCGCATGCGCCGGCGCACCGCCGCGGGAACCGCCGCCCGCACGGGGGGCATCGGTGCCCGAGATCGCGCGCGCCCTGGTGGGGGTGCGCTACCGCTACGGCGGCGCCTCGCCGCGCGAGGGTTTCGACTGCTCGGGCCTGGTCTGGTACAGCCACCGGCGCGCCGGCCGCAGCGTGCCGCGCACCACGCGCGATCTCTACCGCGCGGCCCGCCCCGTACCGCGCCAGGCCCTGCGCCCCGGTGACCTGGTGTTTTTCCGCATCGGCGGCCCGCGCGTGGCCCACGTGGGCATCTACCTCGGCGGCGGCCGCTTCGTGCACGCGCCCTCCACCGGCAAGCGGGTGAGCATCACCCGCCTCGACCATCCCTACTGGAAACCCCGCTTCCTGGGCGGCGGCCGGCTCTGACAGGACGCCGCAAAAGGCCGCCCCGGCCTGTTTCGACACACCGGACCGCCGCTGCATCACCGTTCAATGGGCCGCACCCGTCATCACGTAGCTGCGGCTGTCGATGAACAGCGCCAGCAGCTCGGAGTCCAGCTTCCCCGCCTTGGCCTCGGCCCGCAGGATGTCCAGCGCCTGTTCCACCGGCAGGCCCTGCTTGTACGGCCGGTCGCCCGAGGTGAGCGCATCGTAGATGTCGGCGATGGTCATGATCTTCGACGGCAGCGGGATCTGGTCCCCCGTCAGCCGCCGCGGATAGCCGGAGCCGTCCAGCTTCTCGTGGTGGGCGAAGGCGATCTCGGGCACCCGCGACAGGTTGCTCGTCCAGGGAATGAGGTTGAGAAAGGCGTAGGTGTGGGTCACGTGGGACTCGATCTCGGCCCGCTCCTCCGGGTTGAGGCTGCCCTTGGTCAGGCTCAGGGTGGAGAACTCGAACGGGGTCAGCAGCGGCACGTGGGCGTCCTCCCCGTCACGGAACATGAAGGCCGCCACCTCCTCCAGGCCCTCGATGGCGTCGGGCATCACCGCCGGCTCGTTGGCCGCCAGCACCCGGTCGAGAAAACGCTGCAGGCGCTCGCGCTCCTGGGCCAGGCGCTGCTCCACCTCGCGCCGGCGGCGGCGGAACTCGCGCGCGGTGAGGGGACGCTGCTCGTGGGCCAGGACCAGCTCGCGCCAGGCCTCGCGCTCCAGGCAGGTCATGGCATAACGGAAGCGCTGCTTGAGCAGCGCCATGTCGTGATCGTGCAGCTTGCGCGCCTTGGTCAGCACGTTTTCCCGCACGCCCACCTTGCCGAAGTCGTGCAGCAGCGCGGCGTAGCGGATCTCGCGCATGCGATCGCGGTCGAAGCGGATCTGGCGGAAGCGGCCGCCGTCGGCCCGGTCCACGGCCGCGGCCAGGTTCTGGGTGAACTCGGCCACGCGGAAGGAGTGGCCCGCGGTCACCGGGTCCCGCGCCTCGATCACCTGCACCGAGGCGGTGACGAAGCCCTCGAACAGGGTTTCGATCTCGGAATGGAGCTGGAGATTGCGCACCGCGATGGCCATCTGGGCCGCGATGCCGGTGAGCACCTGCAGGTCCTCGGCACTGAACTCCCCGGCCCCGCGGGTGCTGTCCACCTGGACCAGTCCCAGCACCTCGTCCTCGTACAGGAGAGGCACGCACATGACACTCTTCAGGGCCAGGTTCACCACCGAGTCCCGGGCGGCGAAGCGCTCCTCGCCCTGGGCATCCAGCAGCAGCAGCGACTGGCGCTTCTTGATCACGTCACGCACGATGCCGCGGGAGATGGCCGCGGCCTCACCCCGCTCGCCCTCGGCCTCGCGCCAGCGGGCCAGCACCGGCCGGAGGCGCAGGTCCCGGCCCTGGTACAACAACAGGTTGATGCGTTCGGCGCGGGGAAAGATTTCGAACACGCAGTCGGCGATGCGGTGCCACAGCTCGTCCTCGTCACGGGTGGCGCCCAGGGAGATGCTCACCTGGGTCATCACCGTGAGCCGGCGCAGCAGCTCGTCCCGCTCCTGCCCGGCACGCAGGGTGGCATCGCGCAGCTCCGCCACCAGCCTGGGGGCGTCCAGGATCACGCTGGCCGTGGCCGGTGCCAGGGCCCCCTCCTCCTCCACCATGCCCGCCGCCGGGTCGTCGGAGTCGCCGGAACCCAGGCCATGCCGGAATTTCCGGGTACGACCATCGGAATCGTCCAGCTGCACCCGCACGGTGCTGCGGCCCAGGGTGATACGGCTGCCGTCGCGCAGCGGGTACAGGCTGCCGGGGGTCACGGGGACCCCGTCGAGCCGGGTGCCGTTGGTGGAGTTGAGGTCCTGGAGCAGGTAGCGGTCGTTCTGGCGCACGATGCGCGCGTGGCGCCGGCTCACCTCCTCGTCGGGCAGGCCGATGAAGTTGCCCTCCACTTCCAGTCCCCCGGCCGAGCGGCCGAGATAGACATCATGGGCCGCCAGCGGCACCGGGCCGTCGGCGTCGGGGTGTTCGATGATGAGGCGTGCCATGGAATCCGGAGTCCGATTCTTGTCGCGGGGGCGAGAGCCGTCCCTATGTCATCGGCAGCGGACGCGCCGACTTCAGTTTGAGGCCGGTGGGGATTATGCTTGCCGGACAAGCACTTGTGTGGTCCCCCCGAGGGGGTGCCGGAATACCCCGGTGGCATGCCCGGCCGTTAGTACCTTCCGGCTAAAGTGTAGTATTTTCCGGTAGTTGGCGCCATTCCGGGGTCGTGGGACGGTGCCGGCGACAGTATAATTTGGAATCGCCCGCTTGTGCGAAGGAGAATCAGTGACTGATAATGTACTCAGGATCCCCAAGACCCTCATGCCGGTCCGGCTGTGGGTCCACCCGGAAGGCCAGGTGATCGGTTCGCTGTACCTGCGCGAAGGCGACACGCCCGGCGCCACCGAGCAGCCGCTGGACGTGCTCAATCAGGCCAACCCGTTTCTCGTCGTGCGGCGGGAAAACCCCGACGAGATCCGCTTCTACAACCGCGCCTCGGTCATCCGCGTGGACTACGAGACCCCGGCGGCCGCCCCCGCGGCCGGGGACACGGTGCTGCACTGCGTGGTGGAGATGATGGACGGTTCCCTGGTCGAAGGGGAGATCCGCGAGGTCCTGCCGCCGGAGCACTCGCGGCTGTTCGACTATCTCAACCAGCGCGACAACCATTTCATCAAGCTGCACACCGGGGAGCGCGAGGTGTGCCTGGTCAACAAGTCCTACATCATTCATGCACGGGCCGATGATTGAACACGCCTCCGAACGCCGGGTGACCGGGGAGTAGAATCGAGCAAGACCATGAGCCTGCTGAAGGGATTCAAGGCCAACAAGGCCATCAGTGTACTCCTCGACGAGGACGAGGCCACGCCGGCCGAGACCCAGGAAGCGGTGAGCAGCCTCAAGGAGATGGGCAGCAAGGCCGTGCCCAAGCTCATCGACGCCCTGGAGGAAAGCCCCACCAACTCCGCCATCCTCAACCTCCTGGGTGGCCTGCTGGACAACGAGTCCCTCCATCACTACGCCGACGGGCTGGCCCATCCCAACAAGCGCGTGATGACCACCATCATGCAGATCCTGGCCCAGTCACCCATGTACGACGTCAACCGGCTGTTCGAGCTGTTCGACGATCCGGAGATCCCCAAGAGCTCGCTGCTGCAGATCCTTGCCGCCCGCCGCAGCAATCTCGATCTCAAGCGGCTGCTGGAGATCCTCGATCAGGGCAGCAAGGCCAGCAAGCAGATGGCCTTCCGGGTGCTGGCCTTCGCCGCCACCGAGGAGGTGCTGCCGCACCTGCTCAACTACATCGACAGTCCCGACCCGGCCGTGCGGATCAACCTGGTCAAGGTGCTGGCCCAGTTCCGTGGCAGCACGGTGGCCCGCGACGCCCTGTTGCGCCTCATCGGTGACAAGGAGAAGCATGTGCGGCAGGCGGCCATCGAGGCCATCGGCAACCTGACCGTCGAGGTCTCGGCCAGGCCGCTGTGCCAACTGCTCAGGGATCCGGACATCACGGTCCAGAACAAGGCCATCGAGGCCCTGACCAAGGTCCGCGATCCGGAGACGGTGAAGTATCTCATCGACATCCTCCAGGACGAATCGGAGTACGTGCGCCGCGCCGCGGTGGAGGTGCTCAACGAAATCGGCGACCAGAGCGCGGTCACCGATCTGCTCAACGCCCTGCGCGACAAGGACTGGTGGATCCGGGTCCGTGCGGCCGACGCCCTGGGATCCATCGGCGGACCGCGGGTCATCGACGCGGTGCTGGAGCTGATCAAGGACAAGGACGAGTTCCTGCGCCGGACCGCGGTGGAGATCCTCAACAGTCTCAAGGACGACCGCGCCTTCGATCACCTCATCGCCGCGCTCGAGGATGAGGACTGGTGGGTCCGCGAGCGCGCCGCCGACGCCCTGGCCAATCTCGGCGACCAGCGCGCCATTCCGGCCCTGCTCAAGATGGCCGCGCGGTTTCCGGATTCGCAGAAGGCCGGTTTCGCCTGCCTGCAGAAGCTGGCCGACAAGGAAACCCTGCATGCCACCATCAAGCAGGCCGACTTCCTCGACTCGGCCACCCGCACCGTGCTCGTCACCGGCCTGGCCAGCGCGCCCGCACCCAGGGCCTCCGGTCCCGCGGACCGGCGGCCGCCGCCGGACATCGAGAACGCCCCCACCCGGGTCATGCCGCCGGTCAATCCGCCCCCGCCGCGCTCACCCCACGACACCGTGGTGCAGCAGGCGGCGCCTGCATCCCCCGCCACGCCACCGGCGGCCGCCGACGACAATGGCGTCGTGGATGCCTCGACCCTGGAACCAGGGCAGATCATCGACGGCCGCTACCGCGTCATCCGCAAGGTGGGTGAAGGCGCCTTCGGCGTGGTGATCCTGGTCAACGACGAAATGGTGGGCGAGGAAATCATCCTCAAGTTCCTCAACCCCCACGTGGCCTCCGACAAGCACATCATCCAGCGCTTCATTCACGAGCTGCGCTACGCGCGCAAGATCACGCACGAAAACGTGATCCGGATCTTCGACTTCCTGACCCTGGGCAAGTCCAATGCCATCTCCATGGAGTACTTCGACAGTCACTCCCTGGCCTACGAGATCAAGGCCAAGAAGACCGGCGATCACGCGCGCATGATCAAGATCCTCATCGAGGTGTGCAACGGGCTGGCCTACGCTCACCGGGCCGGGGTCGTGCACCGTGACATCAAGCCGGCCAACATCCTGATCAATGAAAACGACGTGGTGAAGCTGGTGGACTTCGGACTGGCCGCGGCCGCCAGCGGCACCGACGCCCGGCTCACGCGCAGCGGGGTCCTGGTGGGTACCCCCACCTACATGGCGCCGGAGCAGGTGCGGGACAAGAAGATCGACGCCCGCACCGACATCTACAGCCTCGGGGTGCTCATGTACGAGATCTTCACCGGCCGTCCGCCCTACCGGGGCAAGGATTCCATGGCCATCCTGTTCCAGCACGTCGAGGGCAAGGCCACCCCGCCCAAGCAGGTCAATCCCATGATCTCGGACGAGCTCAACGACGTCATCATGAAGGCGATGGCCGTGAACCCGGACAAGCGTTACCAGACCGTGGACGAGCTGCGGCAGGCCCTGGTGAAGCTGGCACTGAAGGTGGCGAGCTGATGCCGCGCATCAACGCCTTCCTCAAGCTGGGCCGCGAACAGGGCTGCTCCGACATCCACCTGGCCGTGGGCTCGCCGCCCATGATCCGGCTGCACGGCGATCTCATTCCCATCAAGTACCGCGAGCTCAGCGCCGACGAGCTGGAATCCCTGCTGCTGGAGATCCTCACCGACGAGCAGAAGGAGCAGTTCAACGCCGGCCAGGACCTCGACTTCTCCTACGACGACCCGGAGGTGGGTCGGTTCCGCGTCAACCTGTTCCGCAAGGTCACCGGTATCGGGGCCACCATGCGGGTCATCGCCCCCACCATCCCCAGGCTGAGCGATCTCAACCTGCCCCCGGTGGTCGAGGAGTTCCTGCACCACAACCAGGGCATCATCCTGGTCACCGGCGCCACCGGTACCGGCAAGACCACGACCCTGGCGGCGATGATCAACTGGCTCAACTGCAACCGCAAGTACAACATCATCACCCTCGAGGACCCCATC
>JALUTW010000085.1 GCA_027021685.1 Chromatiales bacterium
CGCTCACGGCACCGGGCCGGCCGGGGCCAGGTGTTCCACCATGAGCTGCAGGCGGGTGGTGCCGCGGAAGTGGTTGAGGTCCAGCCGGTAGGCCAGCTCCAGCTCGGTCCCCGCGGCCAGGCCCGGCGGCGGGGCCTGGTTGAAGGCGATGGCCTCCAGCACCGGACCCTCCTCCGCGGGCTGCACCGTCAGCCGCAGGTGCCGCCCGTCGCCGCCCACCGTGCGCCAGTCCGCCACCCGGAAGCGGCCGTCGAACACCGGCTCGGGAAAGCCCGCCCCCCACGGCCCGCCGTAGCGCAGGAGACCCGCCAGCTCCGGCTGGAAGTCCGCGGGGTCCAGCGGGCCGTCGCTCTCCACCGTGCCCGCGCTCTCCCGCCCGGCGCCGGCACGGGCCGCCTCCTCGGCCAGCGCGGCGCCGAAGGCCTCCAGGTGCGCCGCGGGGAGACTCAGCCCCGCGGCCATGGCATGGCCGCCGAAGCGACTCAGCAGGGACGGGTGGCGCGTGGCCACCGCGTCCAGCAGGTCGCGCATGTGCAGGTCCGGCACCGAGCGGGCCGACCCCTTGAGCAGGCCGCCCTCGCCGTCGGGGGCGAAGGCCACCACGGGGCGGTGGAAACGCTCCTTCAGCCGCGCGGCCAGGATCCCCACCACCCCCGGGTGCCAGCCCGGGTCGTACACACACAGGGCAGGCGGCAGGGTGCCCCCGTCCAGGTCCAGGCGTTCCAGTGCCGCCAGGGCCTCGTCCTGCATCCGCGCCTCGATGTCGCGGCGCCGGCGGTTGAGCTCGTCCAGCTGCTGCGCCAGGGCCGATGCCTCGGCCGGCTCGTCGCACAGCAGGCAGCGGATGCCCAGGCTCATGTCGGTGAGGCGGCCGGCGGCGTTGAGCCTGGGGGCGGCGGCAAAGGCCAGGTCCGAGGCCACGCAGCGGGCGGGATCCCGGCCCGCCACCTCCAGCAGCGCCCGGATCCCGGGACAGGTCTCGCCGGCGCGGATGCGGGCCAGGCCCTGGGCCACCAGGATCCGGTTGACCCGGTCCAGGGGCACCACGTCGGCCACCGTGCCCAGGGCCACCAGGTCGAGCCAGGCGGCCAGCCGGGGCTCGGGGCGGCGGGCAAACCAGCCCGACTCGCGCAGGCGGGCGCGCACCGCCAGCAGCAGGTAGAAGGCCACCCCCACCCCGGCCAGGGACTTGGCCGGGAAACCGTCGCCCGGCTGGTTGGGGTTGACGATGGCCGCGGCCGCCGGCAGCTCGGGACCCGGCAGGTGATGGTCGGTGATGATCACCTCCATGCCCGCGGCATGCGCCGCCGCCACCCCCGCCACGGAGCCGATGCCGTTGTCCACCGTCACCAGCAGGTGGGGCCGGCGGCGGGCGGCCACGGCCACGATCTCCGGGGTCAGGCCGTAGCCGTAGCGGAAGCGGTCCGGAACCAGGAAGTCCACCCTGCGCGCCCCCATGGCGCGCAGCCCGCGCAGCACGAGGGCGCAACTGGTGGCGCCGTCGGCGTCGAAGTCGCCCACCACCAGGACGGATTCGCCCGCCTCCACCGCCCGGGCCAGGCGCGCGGCCGCGGCCTCGATGCCCAGCAGGCCGCGGTAGTCGGGCAGGCCCGAGACGGAGAGATCCAGCTCGGCGGGATCGCACACGCGGCGCGCGGCGTACACGCGGGCGAGAACGGGATGCAGGCCGGCCGCCTCCAGGGGGGCGGGATCGCCGGGGTCGCGGCGCCGGATGCGGCGGGGCGGCTGCATGGGCCGCTATTGTGCGGCGGGGCGGCCGGGGGGTAAAGCGCCGGCTACCACGGTGCCCGGGGGCGGCGCCAGAAGGCCCGCAGCCGGCGGCGGGTCACGGTGTAGCGCCGGCCGTCGCCCGGCACCAGGACCAGGCGTTGCAGCCGGCCCGAGCGCACCGCCTCCAGCGCCGGACCCAGCCAGTGGCGATCCAGCCGCTCCACCTCCCGCACCCAGCCCCAGGTGTCCTGCAGGCGCGCGAGCGCCCACGGCCCGTCCAGCCAGGCCAGGGCATGACCCCCGCCCGCCCCGGCGAGCCAGACCGAGGACTGGCCCGGGCAGGCCCCGGGCGCCGGCATCCCGCCCGCGGCCGCCAGGCCGGCCAGCAAGGGATCATCGCCGCACAGGGCGGCGAAGCGGGCCGCCGGGCGGGGCAGGCCGTCGCCGCCGCCCCACAGCCAGAGCCCGTTGACCGGCAACTGTTCCCGGGCCAGCCGCTCGGCGTTCACGGGATGCGCGTGCAGGAGCATCTGCACCTCGTTGAGCACCGCGCGCCAGGCGCGGGCCTCGTCCCCCGCGGGCAGCAGCGGTCCCACCCGCGCGCCCAGGGCCAGTGACAGGGGGGTGGTGCGGATGCGGGGCAGGCGTTCCGCCAGCAGGTACCAGCGGTGGGGATGGGGGGCCTCCAGGCGCCAGCCGCCCCCGGCGGCAGCGAAGTGCCGGTTGATGGCGGACACCAGTTCGCCGGCCTCCTCCGGGGTCAGCGCCAGCTCGGACCAGGCCAGGAGCACGGCATCGCCCTGGTCCACCTGCAGGTACACGGGGTCGGCGCGCAGGCAGGGCCCCGGCGGCGGGCGGCCGGTGTCCGCGAGCCAGGTGAGGGGGGCCGCCGGGAGATCGGCGCCGGGCGGCACCGTGATCCCGGCCAGGCCCAGGGCCAGGGCCTCCGGCGAGTCGCCGGGCCGGGGCTCGCGCCGGGCCAGGCCCAGGATCCGGGCCAGGGCCGGCACCGCCGGGCGCTCCGCCGCGGGCAGCGCCCCCATGTCGCCGGCCAGGGCCAGCAGGCCGGGAACCAGGCAGGTGAGTGCCGCGGGCTTCACGGGGCAGGCACCCTGGCACCGGCGGGACTCACTCCCGCAGGTTGTCGAGAATGGCCTGCTTCACCTGGTCCAGGCGCGCCTCCACCGTGAGCACCGGGCCGCTGCTCTGGGCGATGGCGGTGTCCGGGTCCTTGAGCCCGTGGCCGGTGAGGGTGCACACCACCGAGCTGCCCTCGGGGATGCGGCCGCTGTGGATGTCGCGCAGGGCCCCGGCCAGGGACGCGGCCGAGGCCGGCTCGCAGAACACCCCCTCGGCCTGGGCCAGCAGCTTCTGCGCCGCCAGGATCTCCTCGTCGGTGCACTCGTCGAACCAGCCGCCGGACTCCTCCTGGACCTTCCACGCCATGTCCCAGCTCTGGGGATGCCCGATGCGGATGGCGGTGGCCACCGTTTCCGGGTCGTCCACCATGTGCCCGCGCAGGAACGGCGCCGAGCCCGCCGCCTGGTAGCCCACCATGCGCGGGCGGTTGCCCACGATGGCGCCGCCGGCGAACTTGCAGTGGCCCTCGCAGTAGGCACAGGCCCCGGTCACCTTCTCGCCGGAGGCCGAGGAGTACTCGCAGTAGCCGATCCAGTGGGCGGTGATGTTGCCGGCGTTGCCCACCGGCAGGCAGTGGAAGTCCGGCGCCCGCCCCAGCTCCTCGATGATCTCGAAGGCCGCGGTCTTCTGGCCCTGGAGGCGGTAGGGGTTGATGGAGTTGACGATGGTCACCGGGGCCTCCGCGGCCACTTCCTTGACCAGTTGCATGCCGGCGTCGAAGTTGCCCTTGATCTGGATGACCACCGCACCGTGCATCATGGCCTGGGCCAGCTTGCCCAGGGCGATCTTGCCGTCGGGA
>JALUTW010000086.1 GCA_027021685.1 Chromatiales bacterium
GTGTTGGCCAGCAGGTCGCGCAGGGCCTCGGGCACCTTGTCCGGGGCGAAGGCCACCTTCTCCCGGATGTCCACCGGAGCGGTCTTGTGGTTGATGCCCAGGGCAACCAGGGTCACGGTGCGGCCTTCCGGGTGAACGGGTTCAAGATATGGATCCAACGGGCTTTTTTCCCAACTGCCGACTCCCTATTATAAAGGTAATTCCATGCCCCAACGCCCTGCAGTTGGCGTTATAGTTAAGGCAGGCCCCGGCCTGGCCGATGAGCCGTATACACCAGCCCGACCCGGTACGCCCCATATGCGCCTGACAATCCCCCTCCTGCTGGCCGCCGCCACGGCCGCCTGCAGTGTCGTGACCCCGCCACCGGCCCCGCCCGCCGCGGCGCCCGAGGCCGCTCCGGCCGGGGCCCCCGCCAAGGCGGCCCCGCCCGCCCCGGCCAGGCCCGCCCGGACGACCCGGGCCAGGGCGGCCCGTCCGGCCCCGCCGCCCAGGGCCCCCGAGCCGGAGGCCACCCGCGGCCTGGACCCGGACCTGCTCTACCGCCTCATGCTGGCCGAGATCGCGGGCCAGCGCGGCGAGCTCAAGGTGGCGGTGGACAACTACGTGGAGGCGGCGCGCCTGTCGCGGGACCCGCGGGTGGCCGAGCGCGCCACCCGCATCGCGGTCTATGCCCGCGACGATGCCGCGGCGCTGGAGGTGGCGCGGCTGTGGGCCGAGCTGGAGCCCGACAACGTGGAGGCGCGGCAGGTGGCGGCGGCCATGCTGGTGCGCCGGGGCGACGTGGCCGGCGCCCTGGCCCAGCTGGAAAAGGTGGTGGAGCTGCGCTCCGGGGAGCGGGCCTACCAGCTCATCACCTCGCTGCTGTCCAAGGAAAAAAACAAGGACACCGCCCTGGCCGTGATGGAGGCGCTGGTGGCCCGCCGCGCCGACGACGCCCAGGCCCTCTACGCCTACGCCCAGCTCGCCTCCTTCATGGGCGAGCAGGCGCGCGCCGCCGAGGCGGTGGATCGCGCCCTGGCCCTCAAGCCCGGCTGGACCCCGGCAGTGATCCTCAAGTCCAGCATCCTGGCGCGGCAGAAGGATACCGCCGGTTCGCTGGCCCTGCTGGAGTCGGCCCTGGAGGAGCGGCCCGACGACACCGACCTGCGCCTGTACTATGCCCGCCGCCTGGTGGACGAGCGGCGCCTGCGCGAGGCCCGCGCGCAGTTCCTGCGCGTACTGGAGTCCTCGCCCGACAACACCGATGCGCTCTACGCGGTGGGCCTGCTGTCGGTGGAACTCAACGACACGGACACCGCGGTGCGCCAGTTCGAGCGCCTGGTCAAGACCGGCCGCCGGGTGGCGGAGAGTAGTTTCTTCCTCGGCCAGATCGAGGAGACGCGCAAGAACTACGACCGCGCCCTCATGTGGTACCGCGTGGTGCGCAGCGGCCAGTACTGGCTGGATGCCCAGATCCGCACTGCCGTGGTGTACTTCCGCCAGGGTGACCTGGAGCGGGCACGCGCCCACCTGCACAATATCGAGCCCAACTCGGCTGGCATGGAGGTGCGCCTGCGCCTGGCCGAGTCGGACCTGCTGCGCGAGGCCGACCGCCTGCAGGAGGCCTTCGACGTGCTCACCGATGCGCTGGGCGACATGCCCCACAACAAGGAGCTGCTCTATGCCCGCGCCCTGGTGGCGGAGAAGCTGGACCGGCTGGACGTCACCGAGGCCGACCTGCGTGCCATCCTCGAACGCGAGCCCGACAATGCCCAGGCCCTCAACGCCCTGGGCTACACCCTGGCCGATCGCAGCGATCGCCTCGACGAGGCCCTGCAGTACATCGAGCGCGCCTACAAGCTGCGCCCCGACGATCCCGCCATCATCGACAGCATGGGCTGGGTCCATTACCGGCTGGGCAACTACGAGGAGGCGCTCAAGTATCTCACCCGCGCCTTCGAACTCATGAATGATCCGGAGATCGCTGCCCACCTGGGCGAGGTCCTGTGGGTCACCGGTGACCGCGACGGGGCCCGCGAGGTGTGGAACAAGGCGGTGAGCAAGTCGCCGGATCACCGCGCCCTGCAGGATGTGATCCGCCGGTTCACCGAATGAGGCATGCATTCCTGCTGCCCGCGGTGCTGGCGCTGGCCGCCTGCGCCGCGCCGCAGCCGCCGGTTTCCCTGCCCGCCGATGCCGCCGCGGCCTGGACCGGGCGCCAGGCCCGCCTGTCGCGCATCACCCATTTCCGCCTCCAGGGCCGGGTGGCGGTGAAAAACGGCGTCGAGGCCTGGCACCTGGACGTGGCCTGGTCCCAGCGCGGACCCGAGTACGTGATCGATCTCAGCGGCCCCTTCGGTGCCGGCCGCGTGCGCCTCACCGGCCGCAACGGCGGGCCGGTGGTGCTGGAGACCGCCGACGGTCGCTTCACCGCGGCCGAGCCCGAACAGCTCCTGTACGAGCACACCGGCGTGCGCATGCCCGTCTCCGGCCTGCGCCACTGGCTGCTGGGCCTGCCCGGGCCCGGCGCCCGGCCGGCGGCGCTGGACGGCCGCGGCCGCTTGGCCCGCCTGTCCCGGGGCGGCTGGGAGGTGCGCTTCCGGGCTTATACCCTGGTGGACGGCCTCGACCTGCCCCGGCTCATCACGGTGGAGCGGGACGGGGTGCGGGTGCGCCTGGTGGTGGACCAGTGGCGGCTGGGTCTGGGGTGACGCCATGGACGTGCTGGTCCTGCCCGCGCCCGCCAAGCTCAACCTGTTCCTCCACGTGACCGGCCGCCGGGCCGACGGCTATCACACCCTCCAGACCCTGTTCCAGTTCCTCGACCACGGCGACGTGGTGACCCTGGCCCGGCGCGGCGACGGGCGCATCGTCCGCCGCGGCGGACCGCCGGGCGTGGCGCCGGACGACGACCTGGCGGTGCGGGCGGCGCGCCTGCTCCAGGCCCGCACCGGCACCGCGGCCGGGGCCGACATCACCGTGGACAAGCGCCTGCCCGCCGGCGGCGGCCTGGGCGGGGGCTCGTCCGACGCCGCCACCGTGCTGGTGGGCCTCAACCGCCTGTGGGGCACGGGCCTGGACGAGGAGGCCCTGGCCGCGCTGGGCCTGGAGCTGGGGGCCGACGTGCCGGTGTTCGTGCGCGGGCGGGCGGCCTGGGCCGAGGGCGTGGGCGAGGTGCTGGCGCCGGTGGCGGAGCTGGACGAGCCCTGGTACGTGGTGCTGGTGCCCCCGGTGACGGTGTCCACGGCCGAAGTATTTGCCCACCCGCAATTGCCGCGCCAGTGCCCACCCATTAAAATACGCGACTTCCTGGCGGGGCGGGCCACCAACGTACTGGAATCCATCGTGCGCAGCCGGTATCCGGAAGTGGACGCGGCGCTGCGCGAACTCGGCCGCCTGGGGCCGGCGCGCATGACCGGCAGCGGCGCCTGCGTGTTCGCGCCCTTCGCCGACGAGGAGGCGGCGCGCGCGGCATGGGCGGCGCTGGCGCCGGAGTGGGACGGGTTCGTGGCCCGGGGCCGCAACCGCTCGCCGCTGCACGAGGCCCTGGACCGGGGGCGGGCGGACGATTTCTCCTGGGACGTCGCCAAGCGGTAAGGCACCGGGTTTTGGTCCCGGCATTCGGAGGTTCGAATCCTCCCGTCCCAGCCAGACGAGGTCCACGACCATGAACCGGGTGGAGGATATGCCAGACAGCAGCATGATGGTCTTCGCGGGGAACGCCAACCCCGAGCTGGCGCAGGCCATCGTGTCGCGCCTGCACATGCCCCTGGGCAAGGCCATCGTCGGCCGCTTCTCCGACGGCGAGATCATGGTGGAGATCATGGAGAACGTCCGCGGCCGCGACGTCTTCATCGTCCAGCCCACCTGCGCCCCGGCCAACGACAACCTGATGGAACTCATGGTGATGGTGGACGCCATGCGCCGCGCCTCGGCCGGGCGCATCACCGCGGTGCTGCCGTACTTCGGCTATGCCCGCCAGGACCGCCGCCCGCGCTCGGCCCGCGTCCCCATCACCGCCAAGGTGGTGGCCGACATGCTGTGCGGCGTGGGCACCGACCGCGTGCTCACCGTGGACCTGCACGCGGACCAGATCCAGGGGTTCTTCGACATCCCCGTGGACAATGTGTACGCCTCGCCCATCCTGCTGGGCGATGTATGGCGGCAGAAGTATGAGAACCTGATGGTGGTCTCGCCCGACGTGGGCGGCGTGGTGCGCGCCCGGGCCCTGGCCAAGCGCCTGGACGACGCCGACCTGGCCATCATCGACAAGCGGCGCCCGCGCGCCAACGAGGCCCAGGTGATGAACATCATCGGCGACGTGGACGGGCGCACCTGCGTCATCATCGACGACCTGGTGGACACCGCCGGCACCCTGTGCCAGGCGGCCGACGCCCTCAAGGAACACGGCGCCGTGCGCGTGGTGGCCTACTGTACCCACCCGGTACTGTCGGGCCCGGCGGTGGAGAACATCGAGAACTCGCGCCTGGACGAGCTGGTGGTGACCGACACCATCCCGCTGCGTCCCGACGCGCGCCAGTGCAGGCGCATCCGCCAGCTCTCGGTGGCGAGCATGCTGGCCGAGACCATGCGCCGCATCAGCAACGAGGAATCTGTTTCGTCCATGTACGTGGACTGACCGGCCCTGGTCGCGGGGCCGGTCGCACGGTGCGGGAATGGGTCCCGGGCCGTGATGCAACGCCAACCGGAGAACCGACATGAGCACTGACTTTGTTCTCAGCGCCGAGGTCCGGACCGACACGGGGAAGGGTGCGAGCCGCCGCCTGCGTCGGGCCGGCAAGGTCCCCGCCGTCATGTACGGCGCCCACAAGGACGCGGTCCCGCTGACCCTGAGCCAGCAGGAGCTGCTGCATCACCTGGAGAACGAGGCCTTCTTCTCCCACATCCTCACCGTCAAGCTGCCCGACGGCGAGGAAAAGGCCATCCTCAAGGACCTGCAGCGCCATCCCTCGCGCCCGCTGGTGATGCACGTGGACCTGCAGCGGGTGAGCGAGACCGAGAAGATCCGCGTCCACGTGCCGCTGCACTTCGTCAACGAGCAGCATGCCCCGGGCGTGCGCGCCGGCGGCCTGGTCACCCACAACCTGGTGGAAGTGGAGGTGACCTGCCTGCCCAGGGACCTGCCCGAGTTCATCGAGGTGGACCTGTCCGGGCTCGAGCTCAACGGCATCCTGCACCTGTCCGACCTCAAGCTGCCGGCAGGCGTGGAGCTGGTGGAGCTGGCCCACGGCGCCGGGCACGACCTGCCCGTGGCCTCGGTGCACCTGCCACGCGGGGCCAGGGAGGAGGAGGCCGCGGAGGAAGGCGAGGCCGAGGCGGCGGCCGAGGGCGGGGGCGGCGAGTAAGCCGCCCCGGCGCCCGCCACCGCGCGCTGCGTCTTGGCCAGCATCGGGCTCATCGCCGGCCTGGGCAACCCCGGCGCCGACTATGCCGCCACGCGCCACAACGCCGGCTTCTGGTTCGTGGACGCACTGGCGGCGGCGCACGGAGCGTCGCTGCGCGCCGAGGCCAAGTTCCACGGCGAGCTGGGCCGGGCCGCAGTGGGCGGCCGCGACGTGTGGCTGCTCAAGCCCACGACCTTCATGAACCACAGTGGCCAGGCGGTGGCGGCGGTGGCGCGCTACTACAAACTGGCGCCGGAGCAGATCCTGGTGGCCCACGACGACCTCGACCTGCCGGTGGGCACCGCACGGCTCAAGCGCGGCGGCGGCCACGGCGGCCACAACGGCCTGCGCGACGTCATCAACCACCTGGGCAGCCGCGACTTCCTGCGCCTGCGCCTGGGCATCCACCACCCCGGCGACAGCAAGGCGGTGGTGGACTACGTGCTGGGCCGGCCCTCGGCCGCCGACCGCGAGGCCATCGAGGACGCCATCGCCCGCGCCCTGGACGTCATGCCCCTGGTGGTGAGCGGCGACCTGGAGCGGGCCATGAACCGGCTCCATTCGGCACAATGACTCTGGTGCTGGTTACAATTCCGTGGTTCCCGTTGCATAAGGAATTCGGATTAAAAATGAGGCTGGCGACTGGCCGCTGGCTGCCGGGGGTGACCGGCAGCCCCCGGAACCCGGAACCCGGCACCCAGCGCCCAGCACCCAGCACCTAGAACCTCATATGGGATTCAAATGCGGCATCGTGGGGCTGCCCAACGTGGGCAAGTCCACCCTGTTCAACGCACTGACCAAGGCGGGCATCCAGGCGGAGAACTATCCGTTCTGCACCATCGAGCCCAACGTCGGCGTGGTGCCGGTGCCCGACCCGCGCCTGGATCGGCTGGCGGAGATCGTCAAGCCGGAGAAGGTGGTGCCCACCACCATGGAGTTCGTGGACATCGCCGGCCTGGTGGCGGGGGCGTCGAAGGGCGAGGGCCTGGGCAACCAGTTCCTGGCCAACATCCGTGAGACCGACGCCATCGCCCACGTGGTGCGCTGCTTCGAGAACGACGACGTGGTCCACGTGGCGGGCAAGGTGGACCCGGTGGGCGACATCGAGGTCATCAACACCGAGCTGGCCCTGGCCGACCTGGAGACGGTGGACAAGGCCATCGCCAAGACCGAGAAGGTGGCCAAGTCCGGCGACAAGGCCGCCCGTGCCCGGCTGGAACTGCTGGAGCGCGTGCGCCGCCACCTGGACGCCGGCCGGCCGGTGCGGGCCATGGACCTCTCCGGCGACGACCGCGCCGCCCTGCGCGAGCTGTTCCTGCTCACCATCAAGCCCACCATGTACATCGCCAACGTGGACGAGGGCGGCTTCAGCGACAATCCCCTGCTGGAGGCGGTGGAAAAGCTGGCGGCCGAAGAAGGCGCACCGGTGGTGCCCGTGTGCGCCGCCATCGAGGCCGAGATGGTGGAGCTGGAGGAAGACGAGAAAAAGGAGTTCCTGGCGGAGATGGGCCTGGAGGAGCCGGGCCTCAACCGGGTCATCCGTGCCGGCTACGCCCTGCTCGGGCTCATCACCTTCTTCACCGCCGGGCCCAGGGAGGTGCGGGCCTGGACCGTGCGCCGGGGGGCCACCGCACCCGAGGCCGCCGGGGTCATCCATACCGACTTCCAGAAGGGCTTCATCCGGGCCGAGGTCATCAGCTACGACGACTTCGTCCGCTACGGCGGCGAGCAGGGGGCGCGGGAGGCCGGGCGCCTGCGGCTGGAGGGCAAGGACTACGTGGTGGCCGACGGCGATGTCATGCACTTCCGCTTCAACGTCTGAGCCCGACCGTAGGTGATTGATTTTGCGGCCGGTTCCGGGCCGGAGTTGACATGGGGCCGGGCAGGCCGGAAAATGCGCGCCTTCCGGGCCTCCGCCCGGTGCACCCCCAGAAGGCTACGTAGCTCAGCTGGTTAGAGCACGGCACTCATAATGCCGGGGTCGGTGGTTCGACTCCACCCGTAGCCACCAATACGCGCCTCCGGCGCGGGGACTAGGGGCTGGCGGCTGGGGACTGGTGATGCTCCGGTTCCCGAAGAGCTGGCCGATCTTCCCCTGTTTCGTCTGTCGTTTTCAGGTTGTTCATGGCTGTGCGCGGAGTCCCGTCCGGCATCCATGCCGGACGGTCGACTCCACCCGTAGCCACCAATACGCGCCTCCGGCACGGTGAACTCACCATCCACAACACCCTCTTTCCTGCTGTAGGAGCGGCCCCTGGCCGCGAAAGACGTGCCCATCCCCCCCTCACCCCAACCCTCTCCCCCGTGGGGAGAGGGTGACGAAAAAATGAGCCGCGGCAATGGAAGCACCGCCGGGCATGAAAAAACGGTTCCCTCTCCCTCCGGGAGAGGGACAGGGTGAGGGGACAAACACTCGGCCCTGGCCATAAACGTACGCCGTGGTTCATCCTTCCCCGTACGGGCTGGCCACCAGCACCTCCATGGCCACGCCGAAGCGGATCACCACTTCATCGAAGGTCACGTCCCACTGCTCCGGATGCAGCAGGGAACGGAGCGCCACCGGGCGGCAGCCGCCGGTGAGCCAGGGGCTGAGCCGGCCCAGCACCGACCAGCACCCCATCACTGCGCGGGAGAGGGGAGTGGTGCCGCGCGTGATGCTTACCAGACACAGGCGGCCGTTGCCCCGCAGGATGCGATGGGCCTCGCACAGCAGCACGCGCGCCTCGTGCTCCGGCAGCAGATCCACGACAAACGTGGACACGAAGCGATCCCAGCTGTTGTCGGCCTGGGGCAGGTGTACGTCGCCGTCGGTGAGTTCCACTCTTGCCCGGTCCGCCCACGGCGCGAGGCGCCGCCGCGCCAGCTCCACCATGCGCGGGCTGAGGTCCACCCCCAGATAGCGGGCACCGGCGGGCAGGAACTCCTCCAGCAGCCATTGGGCAAAGCGCCCGGTGCCGCAGCCGAACTCGAACACTGCACCGGCGCGGTCGAAGGCGCTGTGGGCACAAAGGACATCCAGCCCTGCGTTCTCGTAGAACGCCTGCGAGTCCAGTGCGCCGCCGAGCCGGTCATAGAAGCGGCGCACACCGTCCCGGTCCAGGATGCGCGCCATGATCCGTGTGCCCTGCCCTGCGGCAGGTTCTACTTTTCCCGCGGGCCCAGCAGCCCCCGCACCGCCCGGACCACGGCCGCGGCATCGGGTATGGACGCCGCCTCGAGCCGTGCGTTGTAGGGGATGGGCACGTCGCGCCCGGCCAGCCGCTGCACCGGCGCCTCCAGCTCGAAGAAGGCGGCCTCGTTGAGGGTGGCGGCGATCTCGGCCCCGGCTCCGGCGAAGCGGCAGTCTTCTTCCACCACCAGCGCGCGATGGGTGCGCGAGACCGACTCCAGCAGCAGCGGCAGGTCGATGGGCCGCAGGCTGCGCAGATCGACCACCTCGGCGTCGATGCCGTCGGTCTCCAACTCCCGCGCCGCCTCCAGGCACACGTCGACCATGCGGTGCCAGGCGATGAGCGAGATGTCGCGGCCGCGCCGGCGCACGGCGGCGGCATGCATGGGGGGCGGCTCGGCGCCGGGGTCGAACGGCCCTTCCGAGAAGTAGAGCAGTTCGTGTTCCAGCACGATCACCGGGTCGTCGCAGGCCACCGCCTGCTTGAGCTGCCAGTAGGCATCCTGGGGCGTGGCCGGGGCCACGATGCGCAGGCCCGGCACGTTCATGAGGGTGTGCTCCAGCCGCTGCGAGTGCTGGGCCGCGAGCTGGCGCGCCACGCCGCCCGGGCTGCGCACTACCAGCGGCACCTTGAACTGCCCGCCGGACATGTAGCGCAGCTTGGCTGCCATGTTGATGATGGCGTCCAGCGCCAGCAGGGCGAAGTTGATGGTCATGATCTCGACGATGGGACGGCCACCCACCAGCGCCGCGCCCACGCCAAGGCCGGTGAAGCTGTTCTCGGAGATGGGGGTGTCGCGCACGCGCCATTCGCCGTACTTGGCGTAGAGCCCCTGGGTCACGCGGTAGCTGCCCCCGTAGAGGCCCACGTCCTCGCCCAGGATGAACACGCTCTCGTCCCGTGCCATCACCTCATCATGGGCGATGTTGAGCGCCTGCCACACCTGCAGCACGGGCGCCGGCCTGGAGATGCCGATGAGCCCGGCCTTGTCGTTGTGTGCCCGCTTCATGCCTTGGCCCCGTCGTACAGGTCCAGGGGCTGGACGTACACGTCCTGTTCCAGGTTCGTGGGCTCCAGGCTCTCTTCGGCAAACTTCACCGCCGCCTCCACCGCGGCCCGGGCCTCGCTCTCGGCCTGTTCCAGCTCGGCCTGCTCCAGCCAGCCCTCACGCCGCACCCGCTCGCGGAAGCCGTCGATGGGATCGCGGGCCCGCAGTTCCGCCACTTCCAGGGCCGAGCGGTAGGCACCGGGGTCGGCCATGGAGTGGCCGCGGTAGCGGTAGGTCTCGCACTCCAGCAGGTAGGGGCCGTTGCCCGCGCGCACGTGCTCCAGCGCCATGCGCGTGGCCTCGTACACCGCCACCACGTCCATGCCGTCCACCCGCCGGCCGGGGATCCCGTAGGCGGTACCGTGGCGGTGGATTTCCGGCACCGCCGTGTGGCGGTGAATCTCGGTGCCGATCTGGTAGTGGTTGTTCTCGCACACGAACAGCACCGGCAGCTTCCACAGTGCCGCCATGTTGAGCGATTCATGGAAGGTGCCCTGGTTGGCGGCGCCGTCGCCGAAGTAGCACAGCACCGCGTCGGGGGCTTCGGTGAGGCGCAGCCAGTAGCCGACGCCGATGGCCACGGGGAAGGTCTCGCCCACGATGGCGTAGCCGCCGAGAAAGCGGCGTTGGGCATCGAACAGGTGCATGGAGCCGCCGTAGCCGCCGGAGCAGCCGGTGGCCTTGCCGAACAGCTCCGCCATCACCGCCTCCGGAGTGATGCCCCAGACCAGGGCATGGACATGCTCGCGGTAGGTGGACACCACGTAATCGCCGGTGTCGGCGGCGCGCAGGGTGCCCACCGCCACCGCTTCCTCGCCGGGATAGAGGTGGAGGAACCCGGCGATGCGCCCCTGGGCATACTGCTCGGCTGCGGCCTGCTCGAACAGCCGGGCCAGCACCATGTCGTAATAGATCTGGCGCGCGAGTTGGCGTTGCATGATCCCGATCAACCCCCGTGCGGGCGTGGCCGTTATGCTGGATGAGCAGTGCCGATCCTGGAAGGCAGTCTAGGACCGGCGCCCGGCGGGGTGCAAGGGCCGGGCCGTGCCAGGCGGCAAAACCTTGTCCTGGATCAATTGTGGAGGCGGCGTGCGGATCCGGTTCGTGGGCGCGGCGGAGGAGGTCACCGGCTCCTGCCACCTGCTGGAGGTGGGCGGGCGCCGTGTGCTGCTGGACTGCGGACTGATCCAGGGCGGGCCCCGGGACGAGGCCCGCAACCGCGAGCCGTTTCCCTTCCGGCCCCGCGACGTCGACGCCGTGGTGCTGTCCCACGCCCACATCGATCACAGCGGCCGCCTGCCGCTGCTGGTGCGCCGCGGCTTCCAGGGGCCCATCTGGTGCCACCACGCCACCGGCGACCTGTGCCGGATCATGCTGCGCGACGCGGCCTACCTGCACGAGAAGGATGCCGAGTGGGCCAACCGCAAGCGCCTGCGCAAGGGGCTGCCTCCCGTCGATCCCCTCTACACCCGGCACGATGCGCAGGCGGCCCTGCACCTGTTCCGGGGCCTGGACTTCGATCAGCGCCGGGAGATCCTGCCCGGCATCAGCATCCGCCTGCGCGACGCGGGCCACATTCTCGGCGCCGCCATCGTCGAGATCTGGCTCGGCGAGGGCGGCCTCACGCGCAAGGTGGTGTTTTCCGGCGACCTGGGCCACCGCGGGGCGCCCATCATGCACGACTACGCCCGCGTGTCCGAGGCCGACCTGGTGCTCATGGAGAGCACCTACGGCGAGCGCCTGCACCGGTCCTGGGAGGCGACCCTGGACGAGCTGCGGGAGGTATTCCGGGAGGCCGATGCCGCTTCCGGCAACATCCTGGTGCCCACCTTCGCCGTGGAGCGCACCCAGGGCCTGCTCTACCTCATGGGCCAGCACTTCCACGACTGGGGGCTGGCCCACCGGCGCATCTTCCTCGACAGCCCCCTGGCCATCGAGGCCACGGAGATCTACCAGCACCATACCGGCCTGCTGGTGCCCGATGCGGCCCGTTTCTTCCGCAGCCGCCGCGGCCAGGCGCTGCTGCCCAACCTCCACTTCACGCGCACCGCCGAGGAGTCCATGGCCATCAACGAGATCCGGTCCGGGGCCGTGATCCTGGCCGGCAACGGCATGTGCAGCGGCGGGCGCATCATGCATCACCTCAAGCACAACGTCTGGCGCCGCGACTGCCACGTCATCATCGTGGGCTTCCAGGCCGAGGGCACCATCGGCCGCCGGCTGGTGGACGGGGCCCGCTTCATCCGCCTGTGGGGCGAGGCCATCCGCGTGCAGGCCAGGATCCACACCGTGGGCGGACTCTCCGCCCATGCCGATCAGGACGGCCTCGTCCACTGGTACCAGGGTTTCCGCAACCGCCCGCCGCTGGTGCTGGTGCACGGCGAGGCCCGGGCACGGGAGGCCCTGCGCCGGGTGCTGCGTCACCGGCTGCACGCCCCCGTGCGCTGCGTGCGCGAGGGCGATATCATCGATCTTCGCCACATCCAGCGCGAGGTCCACGGTTCATGAGCCACAGCCGGCGCCAGACCCTGAAGCTCAGGCGGGTCGCCATCGACACCTACCGCGAGAACGTCGCCTTCCTGCACCGCGAGTGCCCGCTCTACCGCAGCGAAGGCTTCCAGGCCCTCAACAAGGTCGAGATCAGCGCCCACAATGGCGGCCGGCGCAAGGTGCTGGCGGTGCTCAACGTGGTGGACGATGCCGCCATCGTGAACGTGGACGAGCTGGGCCTGTCCGAGCAGGCCTTCGACCAGCTCGGCCTGGGCGAGGGCCGGCCGGCGCGCCTGGCCCACGCCGAGCCGCCGCCGTCGCTGGACGCGGTGCACCGCAAGATCGCGGGCGACCGCCTGGCCCTGGAGGACTTCCGCGCCATCGCCCGCGACGTGGTGGCCAACCGCTACGCCAAGACCGAGCTGGCCGCCTTCCTGGTCGCCTGCGCCCAGGCCGGCCTGGAGCGCGAGGAGGTGCTGCATCTCACCCGGGCCATGGTGGAGAGCGGCGAGCGGCTCGACTGGGGCGAACCCCTGGTGGCGGACAAGCACTGCATCGGCGGCATCCCCGGCAACCGCACCTCCATGCTGGTGGTGCCCATCGTCGCCGCCCACGGCATGCTCATTCCCAAGACCTCCAGCCGCGCCATCACCTCGCCCGCCGGCACCGCCGACACCATGGAAGTGCTGGCCAAGGTGGACCTTTCACCCAAGCGACTGCGCACCCTGGTCCGGCGCCACCGCGGCTGCCTGGCCTGGGGCGGCACCGCGAAGCTGGCACCCATGGACGACATTCTCATCGCGGTGGAGCGGCCCCTGTCCATGGATTCACCGGGACAGATGGTGGCCTCCATCCTGGCCAAGAAGCTGGCCGCCGGCTCCACCCACCTGCTCATCGACATCTCCGTGGGCCCCACCGCCAAGGTGCGGCGCATGAACGACGCCCTGGCCCTGCGCAAGCTGTTCGAATACGTGGGCGACCGCCTCGGCCTGCACGTGCAGGTGGTGCTCACCGACGGCACCCAGCCCATCGGCCGCGGCATCGGCCCGGTGCTGGAGGCGCGCGACGTGATGCAGGTGCTGCGCAACGAGCCCGACGCGCCCCAGGACCTGCGCCAGAAGGCCTTGCGCCTGGCCGGCCGGGTGCTGGAGTTCGACCCCGACGTGCGCGGCGGTGACGGATTCGCCGTCGCCCGCGACATCCTCGACTCCGGCCGCGCCCTGGCCAAGATGGAGGCCATCATCCGCGCCCAGGGCGCCCGGCCCGAGATCCCACCGCCCGGGCGCCTGCGCCACAAGGTGCCGGCCCCCCGCGCCGGCGTGGTCACCGCCATCGACAACCTGCAGATGGCGCGCATCGCGCGCATGGCCGGGGCGCCCATGGACAAGGGTGCCGGCGTGGATCTGTACAAGAAGGTGGGAGACCGCGTGCGCAAGGGCGAGGCCCTGTACTGCATCCACGCCGACTTCCCAGCCGACTTCCGCTTCGCCCGCCAGCTCATGGAAAAGAACATGGGCTACACCATCGGCTCGCCTGCGGAGCTGGAGGCCAACACCGTCACGGAGTGGGGGGCATGAGCGGGCCCGCGGGCCTGCTGGTCTTTCCCGACTACCGCGAGCCGGGCATCCGCCTGGCCGAGGCCGCGGGCCTCACCTGGGCCGAGGTGGAGGTGCACCGTTTTCCCGACGGAGAGAGCCGCGTCCGCCTGCCCACCGACCTGGCCCCGCGGCTGGTCGTCTGCCGCACCCTGGCCGATCCCAACCATAAACTGGTTGAACTCATGCTCGCCGCCGCCACCGCCCGCGAGCTGGGCGTGGCGGAGCTGGTGCTGGTGGCCCCTTACCTGTGTTACATGAGGCAGGACACCGCGTTTCATCCCGGCGAGGCCGTGAGCCAGCGCATCATCGGCCGCTGCCTGGCCGATCACTTCGACGAACTCGTCACCGTGGACCCGCACCTGCACCGCGTGCACAGCCTGGCCGAGGCGGTGCCGGTCACGCGCGCGGTGAGTCTCACCGCCGCCGGCCCCATGGGCGAGTTCATCGGCCACGAAGTGGACAACCCTGTGCTGGTGGGGCCGGACGAAGAATCCGCCCAGTGGGTGGCCGCCATGGCCGAACCCCACGGCCTCGACTGCCTGGTGGGCACCAAGCAGCGCCTGGGCGACCGCGAGGTCCGGATCCATCTCCCGGACTTTGACTTCAGCAGCCGCCACGTGGTGCTGGTGGATGACGTGGCCAGCACCGGCCGCACCCTGCTCGCTGCCGCGGAGCAGATCAAGGCGCAAAATCCCGCCTCCCTCTCCGCCGCCGTCACCCACGCCCTGTTCGTGGGCAATGCCGTGATGCGCCTGCACGAGGCCGGCGTGCAGCACATCTGGAGCACCGACTCCATCCTCCATCCCACCAACGCCGTTCACCTCGCCCCGCTGCTGGCCGGGCATCTGAACCCGGCCGGCGCCTGAACCCGCCGCATGACCCCGCGCGGTGACTCCGTGGCGCATCCGACAAGTCTCTCCAGCGGCAAGGCGGGTAAAGCCGATCTCTTGACAAATGGCAGACAGAACGGATCGATCGGAGCGGCAAGTAATTGGGAAAAATGGAAAATTCCCGGCGGCGTGCAGGGGGCGCACTGCCTGCGGCGCCGCGAATTTGTCCACCTGCCGGCATTTGGCTAAGCTTTGTGCAGGGGCAGGGCGTAGGAACGGCCGGATTAGGAAGTCTGGTTACGAAGCCGCCGTCTGACACCGGTAATTCGTGGGATTGGGTGGTCGGTATCTAACAGGCTGTTGAACCTGCCAGGAGTAATGTCACGCTGCTGATTCTCCTTCAGATTCGCGTGAATACCATCAAATCCATGGCAATTTCAACAGCCTGTTAGAAAGAGAAGATAGAATTGCAACGGTTCCATGTTCGAGAGGTGACTCAATATGAAATTGAAGGAATTAGAGGATGAGATTCTTCAGCTCTCTGAAGAAAAGCGAGCGGAATTGGCGCAGAAGTTGTTGCTTAGCCTCGATTCGCCAAGCGAAAGGGAAATTGAAGAAGATTGGCTAGATGAAGCCGAACGTAGGGCGAGGGATCTCGATGAAGGTATTGTTAAACCGATTCCTGCGGACGAAGCCAGGCGTAAGGCGAGAGCTCTCTTGCGGTGAATTACGTATTTCATCCGGCAGCGGAAGCCGAGCATCTTGAGACTGTGGCCTATTACGAATCAAAGAAGCCTGGGCTGGGGGCATTGTATCTTGCCGAGTTTGAGAGGGTCATGGAAACAGTGTGTGATGCACCACAAAGGAATCCAATCGAAAGAAGACCCGATGTGCGGCGTACCCGAATGAAGCATTTTCCATTTGCAATACTTTATCGTGAGTCTTCAGGCATCATTCAGGTATTGGCGGTTGCACACTATCATAGGCGGCCTAACTATTGGCTTGGAAGGCTCTAACAAGTCGATCATGCAGACTCAAATGCGCTGCGAATCTTTTCATTGCACAGCGTGGTCGGTGTTCAGCGGGCAATAGGTGTTGCCTAGAGGCGGTACTCTGCTGAAAGCGGTGGATGCGGGAATCGTCATAGTGGTCGCGAGCCTGGCTGCATTAAGGAACATCTGATCTATTCATCCTGACAGCGACATTGCGATGCATTTATCGTTGAACCGGAAAATTGCGCTACGAATTCGCGCTGTCTGCTGCTTTATGGTCCGCCAGTGTGACGAGTTTGTTGATATATCGGGCCATCAGCACAGTTCAGGCACACGAACCCTACGTGACCCGCAACAGGTGTCGTCGTGCCATGTACAGATTCACGAGTCCGCAGGCCACAAACAGCCAGTTGGCGTTCTTGTCCAGCCCGCGGTAACGGACCTTGTTGAATCCGAAGATACGCTTGAGAACCAGGAAAGGATGCT
>JALUTW010000087.1 GCA_027021685.1 Chromatiales bacterium
CCCACAGCACCCAGTATTACGGCCGCCACCACCGCTGCATCTTCTGCACCCTCATCGACGAGGCCCTGACCTTCGAGGCCACCATCTACGACCGCGAGTCCGGCCGCATCGTGCGGCGCATCAGCGTGGGCCAGTACGTCATCGAGCGCGGCGAACGGTTCATCGCCATCAAGCCCTTCGCCAGCCGCTACGAGTGGGAGGTGCACATCCTGCCCCTGGCCCATGCCAGCGATTTTCTGGACACGGAGGACGCGGACCTGGACGACCTGGCACGGGTGCTGCGGCGGACCATGGCCCGGCTGGACGCCGTCATCGGCGGGGCCCAGTACAATTATTTCCTGCATTCGGCGCCGCGTGGCGAGGACTACGGCAACATCGGCGCCAGCTACCACTGGCACCTGGAGATCTGCCCGCGCACCAGCATCCCCTCGGGTTTCGAGCTGGGCTCCGGCCTGTTCGTCAACACCATCAGCCCCGAGCAGGCCGCGGAACGGCTGCGCCAGGTGGACCTGGACAACGACGACCGAGGATAGAATCCGACATGGCACAGGACAACGCCCAGACCGGCAACCTGCTGGTCATCTCCGCCATCGGCAGCGACCGCCCCGGCCTGGTGGCGGAGCTGTCGGAGATCGTGCTCAACGCCGGCTGCAACATCGAAGACAGCCGCATGTCCGTGCTGGGCGGCGAGTTCGCCCTCATCATGCTGGCCAGCGGCAAGTGGAACAGCATCGCCAAGCTGGAATCGGCCCTGCCCGCGGCGGGCCAGCGGCTGGGGCTCACCGTGACCTCGCGCCGCACCCAGCAGCGCCCCCAGGACAGCGCGGCGGTGCCCTACTCGGTGGAGGTGGTCTCCCTCGACCACCCCGGCATCGTCAACCAGCTCGCCGGATTTTTCTCCAGCCGCGGCATCAATATCCACGACCTCTACACCGGCAGCTACCGCGCGGCCCACACCGGCACCCCCATGTTTTCGCTCACCATGACCATCGAGGTGCCGGCCGACACCCACATCGCCGCCCTGCGGGAGCAGTTCATGGAGTTCTGCGACCAGCTCAACCTGGACGCGGTGATGGAACCGGTGAAGATCTGAACCTTGCGAGGAGGAGACATGGCCAGCAAGACCACAACCAGACAGGCCAAGGTGGGCAACAAGGTCCCGGCCTTCCGCGCTCCGGCCACCGGCGACAAGACCGTTGCGCTCAAGGATCTCAAGGGCAGCAACGTGGTCCTGTATTTCTATCCCAAGGACAACACCCCCGGCTGCACCACCGAGGGCGAGGACTTCCGCGACGCCTACCAGAAGTTCAGGCGCCAGAACACCGTGGTGCTCGGTGTCTCCCGCGACAGCCTGGCGTCGCACGAGAAGTTCAAGGCAAAGCACAAGTTTCCCTTCGACCTCCTGTCGGACGAGGACGAGACCCTGTGCCGCATGTTCGATGTCATCAAGCTGAAGAACATGTACGGCAAGAAGGTGCGCGGCATCGAGCGCAGCACTTTCCTCATCGACGGCGACGGGCGCCTGGTACGCGAGTGGCGCAAGGTCAAGGTGCCGGGCCACGTGGAGGAGGTACTGGAGGCGGTCAAGGCCCTCAACCGCGAACGGAAGGCCCGCCGGGCCTCATGAGTACGCCGTTCCGGGTGCCGTCGCGATCCCGGTCGTCCACGATGCAGCCATGAGCGACCGCGCGGGCCGCCGCCTGTTCGTGCTGGACACCAACGTCCTCATGCACGACCCCACCGCCCTGTTCCGGTTCCAGGAACACGACGTGTTCCTGCCCATGATCGTGCTGGAGGAGCTGGACAACAACAAGAAGGGGCCGTCCGAGGTGGCGCGCAACGCGCGCCAGACCAGCCGCTTTCTCAACGAGCTCATGCAGCAGGCCGGGCCCGAGGCCATCGAGTCCGGCATCCCCCTGGATCCGTCGGTGGCCAACGGCGGCACGCCCCCCGGGCAGGAGCCTCCGGCCCGCCTGGGCCGGCTGTTCTTCGAGACCCGCACCCTGGCCAGCCGCCTGCCCCAGAGCTTGCCCGGCAATCAGCCCGACAACCACATCCTGGCCGCGGCCCTGGCCCTGCAGCAGATCCATTCCCATGCCCAGGTCACCCTGGTGTCCAAGGACATCAACCTGCGCATCAAGGCCGCCATCCTCGGTGTGCACGCCGAAGACTACTACAACGACCAGGTCCTGGAAGACGTCAACCTGCTCTATGCCGGCCACACCCGTGTGCCCGGCGACTTCTGGGCCGCGCTCGGCGATCGCATGGAGTCGTGGATGGAGGACGGCCGCACCTTCTACCGGGTGCACGGCGCCGAGGTCGGCCAGTGGGTGCCGGGGCAGTTCGTGACCGCCGAGGAAGAAGGCGGCTTCGAGGCCATCTGCCGTGAAATCGAGGGTGACACGGCGGTGCTGGAGGTCATCCGCGACTACCGTCAGCCCAACCACACGGTTTGGGGCATCAATGCCCGCAACCGCGAGCAGAACTTCGCGCTCAACCTGCTCATGGACCCCGAGATCGACTTCGTCACCATCGTCGGCATGGCCGGCAGCGGCAAGACCCTGCTGACCCTGGCCGCGGGCCTGGAGCAGACGCTGGAGACCCAGCGTTACCGCGAGATCATCATGACCCGGGTGACAGTGCCCGTGGGCGAGGACATCGGCTACCTCCCCGGGACCGAGGAGGAGAAGATGACGCCCTGGATGGGTGCCCTGATGGACAACCTGGAGGTCCTCACGCACAGCGACGCCGGCGGTGACTGGGGCCGGGCCGCCACCCAGGACCTGCTGGCCAAGCGCATCAAGATCCGCTCGGTCAACTTCATGCGCGGGCGCACCTTCCTCAACCGCTACATCATCATCGACGAGGCCCAGAACCTCACGCCCAAGCAGCTCAAGACCCTCATCACCCGCGCCGGGCCCGGGAGCAAGGTGGTGTGCCTGGGCAACATCGCCCAGATCGACACCCCTTACCTCACCGAGACCACCTCCGGCCTCACCTATGTGGTGGACCGCTTCCGGGCCTGGCCCCACAGTGGCCATGTCACCCTGCAGCGAGGCGAACGATCGCGCCTGGCCGATTACGCCTCGGAGATCCTCTAGCAGGCTGTTTAGAACCTATCTCAAAATTCCCCACGGCCGCGCGCCTGGCGATTTTCGGCAGGCGCTGACCAGCATGGCTGCACGGGAAGGCAATACCGGCATTTTGGCCCCGAATGGCGGTCGGGATGAAAATCGCCGGCGCCCCAGGGGGTTGCGAGCCACGGCCACGCCGGCGGCGTTGCGCCGCTGGCCCGTACAGCGAGTACTGTGCTGCGCGGCGTGCCTTGCCGGCGCGGCCGCGGACTCACAACGCGACACGCGCGGAATTCTGAGATAGGTTCAAAAGCCCTCCTGACCTCAGGTATCGCTTTGTTTCACGACACGAGCGCTGCCGCTGGAAGAACGCAGGGTGCGTTCGCCTGCGAGAACGCGCAGGGGGTGGCCGCGCAGCGGCCGCACCGCTGGCGGTGACGGTGGCCGGTGCGGCGGCTTCGCCGCCACACCCCACGATGCCTTGCGTCCCCCCGCCTTTGTATTGAACTAAATGGAAGTTCCGAATACCCGGTCACCCGGGGGCTGATGCG
>JALUTW010000088.1 GCA_027021685.1 Chromatiales bacterium
CCGAATCCAGCGGCTCCCCCAGCCCGAGGCGCCGGCGCAGTGCCGGCTCGTCCACCACCAGGGCCCGCAGGTCCACGCGGACATCGGCCCGGCCACCTTCCGCGGGCGCCGGCCACAGAACCCGGCCCTCGAGGGCATGGCTGGCCACCACGTGATCGTGGCCCAGGCGCGCCAGCGGTCCGCCCCGGCGCACCACCACCCACGCAACGCTGTGCTCCCGGTCGATGCGGTACACCGCGCGGCCCGCCATGGCCGCCGCGCGATACCGTGCCTCGTGCAGATCCGGTGGCGCGGCCGCCGGCACCGGCCGCTCCGGCGCCGGAGCACAGGCCAGCGCGAGCAACGGCAACAACAGTCCGGCAACGCGCTTCACGGTGTCTCCCTCCGCAGCCTGAGGTCGAAGCGCACCTCGACCCCGGGCGCCACGCCACTGCCGTCGTCCGGACCGATGCCGAACCAGGTGCGATCCACGGTCACGGATCCTTCCAGCCGGCCATCACCGGGGTGCCATGACAGGGGTACCTGCAGGCTGTGCCTCATGCCCTTCAATTGCAACTCGCCGCGGGCCAGCAGATGGCCTTCACCGGATTCCACCACCTCGCCTTCGTATCCGGCCCATGCATGACGATGCAGGTGGAGCCACTCCGGCCCCGCGATGGCCCGGTTCACGTCGCTGATTTCAAAACGGAGGCTGGTCATGTCCACCTTCACCCGGACGCCGCCCGGCACGCCGTCCCGGGGCGGGTGAAAGCGGATGTGGAAGCGATGGAAGCGGCCGGGCACCGGCTGCCCCTCGAACCGCGCCGTCGCCTCCAGGGTGCCACTGTCCAGCACCCACTGCGCGGCCGGCGCGGCATGAGATTCGGCCAGCAGCGAGAGGCCCAGCAGACCCGTGGCCACGGCACGCAGCGCTTGCACCCGGGCCCGGCCTGATCTGTGCGCCGGTATTGAAGTTCCAGGCATGGATTGTTCCCGTGTCTCCGCGCCCGCATACGGGGTGGTGACCCCGTTATCATACCCTACGCCAGCTCGTAGGAGCGGTCCCCGGCCGCGATGAATCGTTCACCGCGGCTTGGGGTCGCGGCGAGGCGCCGCTCCTACGAGCATGTTCTCATGTAGGAGCGGCCCCCGGCCGCGAATGGCAATTCCACCACGCGTAACGTTCGCGCCGGGGCGGCGCTCCTACATTCCTCCCCACGTGTAGGATCGGCCCCGGCCGCGATGAAAATTCCGCCGTAGATGACGGCAGGCACGTGTGAGGTTTCAATCCTCTTCCCTCACCGCTCGTGCGGAAATCTACGGCTCAAAGCGGTGTATCGTACCGGGACAGGGATTCGCGGATGCGGTTCAGCTTGTGCCGCCGGGACAGGCGGTAGAAGCGGCGCAGCTCGCGGGTGGCGCGCTTGCCGCTGGCACAGCGGATGAGATGGCGGTGCAGGGCGCCGCAGTAGCGGCCGGCATAGTCGCTGGCCCGGGTGTAGCGCTCCCGCTCCTCCGGGCCGAGGGCCGGATCGAAACCCGCGTCCTCGAACAAAATGGCGTGCAGGGCCTCGGGCAGGTGCCCGCCGCGCTGCTCCGCCAGCAGGGAGGCGGCCATGGCGTACTTGTCCACCTCCGCCTGCAGCTCCAGCTCGAACCGGCTAACCGGCCGGTCGTGCTGCGCGTTCCACACCAGGTACACGAAATGGCTCACCCCCTCTAGGGCGGTCCAGAAGGCACCAAGGTTGCCCTCGTGCAGGCGCCGCGCCGGCGAATCCTCGACCAGTCGCCGCAGCAGGTCTTCGTCCAGGAACAGGGAGACGGACAGTTCATCTTCGCCCTGCTGCACCAGCAGCTTTTCCGGCACGTCACGCGCATTGCGGCTGGTGTCCAGGATCGCGGCCAGGCGCGGATCGGTGACGAGAAAGGCGTCCACGTCGAGAGCCGTGCGGACCTCGTAAAGGTCCTCCAGCCGCTGTTGAAGCTCCCGCGGTTGCATGGGTTCACCTCTGCCAGGACGTGCGGTACCAGCCCTTTTATCGGTATCACACCGCCCGGCTTGAGTCCAGCGCTCACCCCAGCATGGTGGTGCGCAGCAGCGCCTTGAGGTCGCCGAGGCGGCGGGTGTTGATGACGTGGGCCGGCTCCACCCAGCCGCGCTGGGCCTGGTGGATGCCGTAGACGAGATTGCCGAAATCGTCACCGTGATGGCCGTCGCTGTTGATGGCCATGAGCACCCCGGCGTCGCGTGCCATGCGGCAGTGGATGTCGTTGAGATCCAGGCGCGTGGGCTGGGCGTTGATCTCGAGGAAGCACGGCCGGCTGCGGGCCTGCTCGATGATGCGCTCCATGTCCACCTCGTAGGCCGGCCGCTCCTGCAGCAGCCGTCCGGTGGGATGGGCGAGAATGGAGAAGTACTTGTGGTCCATGGCGTGCAGGATGCGCCGGGTCTGCTTCTCGCGCGACAGGCCGAAGTGGTCGTGCACCGCCGCCACCACCACGTCCAGCTCGGCCAGCACGTGGTCGGGCAGATCCAGCCGCCCGTCCTCGAGGATGTCCACCTCGATGCCCTTGAGCACGGTGATACCGCGCAGCCTGTCGTTGAGGCAATCGATTTCCTCGAGCTGCGCCCGCAGGCGCTTCTCGTCCAGGCCCTTGGCCACGGTGAGGTGCCTGGAATGGTCGGTGATGGCAATGTACTCCAGCCCCGCCGCCTGCGCCGCCCGGGCCATGGCCTCCAGGTCCTGGCGCCCGTCGGTGGCCCTGGTGTGCACGTGCAGGTCGCCGCGCAGATCCTGCAGCCGGATGAGCCGGGGCAGGCGGCCCTCGCGGGCAGCCTCGATCTCGCCCCGGTTCTCGCGCAGGGGTGGCGGGATCTCGGGCAGGTCCACCGTGGCGTAGACCTCGGCCTCCGTCCTGCCGGCGATGCGCCTGTCGCCGCGGAACACCCCGTACTCGTTGATCTTGAGGCCGCGCTTCTGTCCCAGCCGGCGCACCGCGATGTTGTGGGCCTTGGAGCCGGTGAAGTAGTGCAGCGCCGCGCCGAAGGACTCCGAGGCCACCACTCGCAGGTCCACCTGCAGGCCGCAGCGCAGGATGACGCTGGCCCGGGTGTGGCCCTGGGAGACCACCTGCCCCACCTCCTCGTAGCCGACGAAGTGGTCGATGACCCGGCTGCCCTCCGCGGCGGTGGCGAGGATGTCCAGGTCCCCCACCGTCTCCCGCCCGCGGCGGTAGCTGCCCGCCACCACCACCTGGTCCACGCCCCGGGCCTTGCGGATCCAGGCCACCAGCGGCTCGGCATAATCGCGCGCCACGCTGTACAGAAAGCGCTGCTTCTTCTCCGCGTGGCGGCTGGCCAGGGTCTCCAGGATCTGCTGCTCGGTCCTGGCCCCGAAGCCCGGCAGCGAGCGCACGCGCCCGTCGCGCACCGCCCGCTCCAGCTCCTCCAGGCTGGTCACGCCCAGCTCCTTGTACAGCACCTTGACCCGCTTGGGACCCAGGCCGCGGATGTGGAGCAGGTCCTCCAGGCTCGCCGGCAGCTCCTTGTGCAGCCGGTCCAGGAACCCCGCGTGGCCGGTGGTGACGATCTCCTCGATCTTGGCCGCCAGGTCCTTGCCGATCCCCGGCAGCCGGGTCAG
>JALUTW010000089.1 GCA_027021685.1 Chromatiales bacterium
CGAAACGAGCCGCGTATTCTAAAGAAATGGCGCGCCCGTGTCTCCCCGGCCCGGGGCCCGGCGGAAAGGGCGCCTGGGAGTTAGTAATTACTAACCGCAGGGGCGGCCTCAGCGCTGCTCCCGCGCGATGGCGCGGTAGCCGATGTCGCGCCGGCAGGTCATGTCGGGCCAGGAAATGGTCTCGACCAGGGCGTAGGCGGCCTGCTGGGCGGCGGAGACGGTCTCACCGAGGGCGGTGGCGCACAGCACCCGCCCGCCGCTGGTGACCACCTGGCCGTCCCTGAGGGCGGTGCCGGCGTGGAAGATGTGGGCATCGGGGCCGGTGTCGGCGGGGCTCGCCGGCAGGCCGGAGATGACATCGCCCTTGCGGTAGTCGCCGGGGTAGCCGCCGGCGGCCAGCACCACGCCCAGCGCCGCGCGGGGGTCCCACTCGGCGGTGACGCTGTCCAGGCGGCCGTCCAGCGCCGCCTCGCACAGGGCCACCAGATCCGAGCGCAGGCGTAGCATGATGGGCTGGGTCTCGGGATCACCGAAGCGCACGTTGTACTCGATGACGCTGGGCGCGCCGTCGGGGCCGATCATCAGGCCGGCGTAGAGAAAGCCGGTGTAGGGGTGGCCCTCGGCGGCCATGCCGCGCACCGTGGGCTCGATGATCTCTTGCATGATGCGCGCGTGGACCTCGGGGGTGACCACCGGGGCCGGGGAGTAGGCGCCCATGCCGCCGGTGTTGGGGCCGGTGTCGCCCTCGCCGATGCGCTTGTGGTCCTGGGAGGTGGCCATGGGCAGGATGTGCTCGCCGTCCACCATGCAGATGAAGCTCGCCTCCTCGCCCTCGAGGTAGTCCTCGATGACCACGCGGTGCCCGGCCTCGCCGAAGGCGTTGCCGGCCAGCATGTCGCGCACCGCCGCCTCGGCGGTGGCCAGGTCCATGGCGACGATGACGCCCTTGCCGGCGGCCAGCCCGTCGGCCTTGATGACGATGGGCGCGCCCCGCTCGCGCACCCAGGCCAGCGCGGCGTCCACCTCGGTGAAATTGGCATAGGCGGCGGTGGGGATGCCGTGGCGGGCGAGGAAGTCCTTGGTGAAGGCCTTGGAGCCTTCCAGTTGCGCGGCGGCGCGGCTCGGGCCGAAGCAGCGCAGGCCGGCGGCCTGGAAGACATCGACGATGCCGGCCACCAGCGGCGCCTCGGGGCCGACGATGCTCAGGTCGATGTCGTTTTGCAGGGCGAAGTCGCGCAGCGCCGTGATGTCTTCGGCGCCGATGGCGACGTTCTCCAGCCCCGGCTCGGTGGCCGTGCCGGCGTTGCCCGGCGCCACGAAGACCGTCTCCACCTGCGGCGACTGCGCCGCCTTCCAGGCCAGCGCGTGTTCGCGCCCGCCCCCTCCGATCACCAGTACCTTCATCGTGCCGTCCTGCCTGTCGTCATGTGTGGGTTTTCAGGGTTGTTCGCCGGCGTCGCTTTCCGCGGGCGCCTGGCGGTAGCGGCCATTGTAATAGAGCATGTATCGCGCGGTCTCGTAGATGTCGTGGCAGCGCCGTGCCAGGCGGGCGAAGATCTCCGGGTGCGCGGCGGCGACGTCCTCGCGCGGCGTGGCGCTGTCGAGGCGGTGCAGGCGCGCCTGGCTGCCGTCGGCCTTGCCGCGAAAATAGAAGCCCTCGCCGATGAGCCCGATGTCCGGGTTGGGGCTGTTGAGAATGGTAAAGGCGAGGGGCGTCTGCGCGGTGCGCGGGTCGAGCAGGTCGCGGCCGAGGGTGGTGTTGCGGTATTCCGGCAGCACCAGGCCGGCCACCGTGGGCAGCACGTCCAGCTCGCTGGCGACGCGGTCGATGCGTCGCGGCGGCAGCAGCGCGGGGGCGTAGATCACCAGCGGCACGTGGATGGTGCCGAGCGCCAGCTGGGTATCGGCGGGGCGCATGTGCTCGCCGCTGCCGGGCAGGCCGTGGTCGCCGAAGAAGACGAACACGGTGTTGTCGAACCATGGCGCCTTGCGTGCCGCTTCCATGAACACGCCGATGCTGTGGTCCATGTAGCGGAAGGAATTGTATTCCTCGCCGGACTCGAAACCGAAGCGGCGCAGCTCGGCCGTGTCGCGCTCGTCGTGCACGAAGCCGTGGTTGACCTCGGGGATGGTGTAGGGGCGATGGTTGCCCGAGGTCTGGATGACGGCGAGGAAGGGGCCGCCGTCGAGGCCGTTCAGGGCCTCCACCGCCTCGAGGAACAGGGCGTGGTCCGGGATCCCCCACACGTCCACGCGCGGGGTCTGGTAGCTGCCTTCCTCGTGGATCACCAGCCCGGGGATATTGCGCTGCAGGAGGCCGCGGATGTTGCCCCAGCTTGCGCTGCCGCCGAGGAAGTAGTGTTTCCGGTAGCCCCTGAAGTCGGCGAGGATGCTGTGCTGGTCCACCACCAGCGGGTTGCGCGAGGCGGTGCGCACGATCTCGGGGTCGGGGATGCCGGTCACCAGGGTGAACACCGAGCGCGCCGTGCCCGGCTGCGGCGTGTAGTAGTTGCTGAAATACAGCCCGCCGCGGGCCAGCGCGTCGAAGTGCGGCGTGGGCCTGAGCGGATTGCCGCCGATGCCGGTCTTGAAGGCGGCGAAGGATTCGAGGAACACCAGCACCACGTTGGGCCGCCGGTCGGCAAGGTTGTCCTCCGGGCGCACCACGCGCAGGTAGTTAAGGGTTTCGGCGTCGGGGTGATCCACGCCGAGCAGCTCGGCCATGCGCGGGTAGGCGGCGCGCGCGGCGGCGGTGTCGTAGTTGAGGCGCCGGTTCTTGAGGGTCGCGGCGACGTGCAGGCTGGGATTCACCGTCACCGCCGCAGCGAAGGCATGGGGACTGAAGAAGGCATTGGACCAGCGCAGCGGGTACCAGGAGAACTGGCCGTAGAGGCCGAGCACGACCAGCGCCGCCACCGCCACGCCCCGTACCAGGCGGTACCTGCGCGAGCGGGGCGTGTCCTCGGTGGCGCCGAGCCGGGCGATGATGCGCGCGTGCAGGCGATAGACAGCGAAGGTCAGCAGGCCGACCCCCAGCGCGCCCCACACCACGGGATAGGACTGCCACACCATCTGCGCCGAGATCAGCGGGTTGGCGGCAAAGCGCAGCACGGTGGCGTCCAGCGGCTTGTGCAGGTAGGCGTAGTAGCCCATGTGCAGCAGGTAGACGAGGAAGGGGACGATGACCGCCAGCGTCAGCCACCCGGCCCAGAGGCGTGCGCGACGCGGCCCGGCGAAGGGGCCGAGGCGGCTCGCGCCGAGCAGCAACAGCGGCAGCAGGAGCAGCAGGACCAGGCGCAGATCGAACTTGCCGCCGAGGTAGAAGCTTTGCGCCAGGTCGGCGCCGCTGAGGGGATCGGCGGGATCGCGGAAGCTCCACCAGAACGCCAGCCGCATGAGTGACATCAGGCCCAGGTTCAGCGCCAGGGCGAAGAGGGTCAGCTTGAAAAGTCGGGGCATGGCGGTGGTGTCGGGCTTCCGGGATGGCTCGGCGGCGGCAGTATAACATGCCGGCCTCTGTGTCCCGGCCAGGCCGCCGCGCCCTGGGCCCCGGATGCAGCCCGCTGCCGTTTGCGGTATCGTGGGCGGGGTATCCGCAGCAATTCAGGCCGCTTCGCA
>JALUTW010000090.1 GCA_027021685.1 Chromatiales bacterium
ACAGGTCCCGCAGGGCCGCCAGCAGGGCCAGCCGGTTGGCGCGCAGCCCGGGGTCCTCGGCCATCACCATCACCCGGTCGAAGAAGGCATCCACCGGCTTGCGCAGCCCGGCCAGCGCCTCCAGCGCGCCCAGGTAGTCGGCCGCCGCCACCTTCTCTTCCACCGTGCCGCGCAGCGCGGCCAGCCGGCCATGCAGCGCCTGCTCGGCGTCCTCCTCCAGTCGCACCGGGTCCACCCGCTCCGGGGGCGCGGCGCCGGCCTTCTTCAGGATATTGGTGATGCGCTTGTTGGCCGCGGCCAGGGCCTCGGCCTCCGGCAGGCGGCGGAAGGACTCCACCGCCAGCGCCCGGCGCTGCAGGTCCAGCGGGCGGCGGGGGGCCACCGCCGCCACCGCCTCGAAGGTGTCGGGGCGCACGCCCTGCTCGTGCAGGTGCCCGCGCAGGCGCTCGCGCACGAAGTCCGCCACCTCGCCCACCCGGGCGCCCGCGTCCACGGCTTCCGGCTGCAGGGCGGCCGCGGCCTCCAGCCAGCGGTGCAGGTCCAGGTCCAGGCCCGACTCCAGCAGGATGCGCAGCACGCCCAGGGCGGCACGGCGCAGGGCATAGGGGTCCTTGTCGCCGGTGGGGGCCAGGCCGGCGGCGAAGATTCCCGTCAGGGTGTCCAGGCGGTCGGCCAGGGCCACGGCACGGCCGGTGGGGGTCTCGGGCAGCCCGTCGCCGGCGAAGCGGGGCCGGTAGTGTTCCTCGATGGCGCACGCCACCTCCTCGGGCTCGCCGTCGTGCACCGCGTAGTAGCGACCCATGGTGCCCTGCAGCTCCGGGAACTCGCCCACCATCTCCGTGCGCAGGTCGCACTTGCACAGCTCCGCCGCCCGCTGCGCCAGCCCCGGGTCCGCGCCGGTCTCCGGCGCCAGGTCCCGGGCCAGGGCCATGATGCGCCGCGTCTTGTCCAGCATGGAGCCCAGCCTGCGCTGGAACACCACCTGGGCCAGCTCCGGCAGCCGGCTGGCCAGCGTCCGCTTGCGGTCCTGGTTCCAGAAGAACTCGGCATCCGCCAGGCGCGGGCGCACCACCCGCTCGTTGCCCTCGCGCACCCGGTCCGGCTCCCGGGACTCGATGTTGCTCATGGTGACGAAGCGCGGCAGCAGGCGGCGCCGGTCGTCCACCATGTGGAAATACTTCTGGTGGGTCTTCATGGTGACGATGAGTACCTCCGGCGGCACCTCCAGGAAGCGCTCGTCGAAGGCGCCCACCACCGGCACCGGCCATTCCACCATGGCGGTCACCTCGTCCAGCAGCTCCGCGTCCACCACCGCGTGGCCGCCCGCCTCGCGCGCCGCCGCCTCGGCCAGTTCCTTCACCGCTGCGCGCCGGCGCTCGAAATCCGCCAGCACCCGGCCTTCGGTCTCCAGCAGGACCTCGTAGGCCGCGGGTTCGGGCAGGGCGATGGGCCCGGGATGATGGAACCGGTGGCCGCGGGTCTCGCGGCCGGCCGCGATGCCGAACAGGGTCAGCGGCACCACCTGGTCGCCGTAGAGGGCCACGATCCAGTGCACCGGGCGCACGAACTGATCATCCAGGTCGCCCCAGCGCATGCGCCGGGGGATGGGCAGGGCCTCCAGCGCCCGGGCGAGGATCTCCGGCACCAGCTCCGGCGTGGTCCGGCCCTTGCGCTGCGCCCGGTACACCAGCCAGGCCCCCTTGTCCGTCTCCAGCCGGTCCAGGTCCTCCACCGCCACGCCGCAGGAGCGGGCGAAGCCCTGGGCCGCCCTGGTAGGGCAGCCCTCGTCGTCGAAGGCGGCGGACAGCGCCGGCCCCCGCCGCTCCACCTGCTCGTCGGGCTGGCGCGGGGCCAGGGCCTCCACCAGCACCGCCAGGCGCCGGGGAGTGGCGAACAGGCGCAGGCCGCGGTGGGCCAGCCGCGCCTGGGCCAGGCCCTCGGTCACCGCGTCGCGGAAGGCCGTGGCCAGCCGGTGCAGGGCGCGCGGGGGCAGCTCCTCGGTGCCCACCTCCAGCAGCAGGTCGCGGGCGGCCTCGCTCATGTCGCGGCACCCGTTTTGCACAGGGGAAAGCCCAGGGCCTCGCGCGCGGCGTAGTAGGCCTCGGCCACCGCCCGGGCCAGGTCGCGCACCCGCAGGATGTACTGCTGGCGCTCGGTGACCGAGATGGCGTGGCGGGCATCCAGCAGGTTGAAGGTGTGAGAGGCCTTGAGCACCTGCTCGTAGGCCGGCAGCGGCAGGCCGTGTTCCAGCAGGCGCCGGCATTCTTCCTCGCAGTGGCCGAACCACTGGAACAGCGCCGCGGTGTCGGCGTGCTCGAAGTTGTAGGCGCTCATCTCCACCTCGTTCTGGTGGAACACGTCGCCGTAGGTCACGGGCCCGCCGGGCCCCTGAGTCCACACCAGGTCGAACACGCTTTCCACCCCCTGCAGGTACATGGCGATGCGCTCCAGGCCGTAGGTGATCTCGCCGGAGACCGGGCGGCATTCCAGCCCGCCCACCTGCTGGAAGTAGGTGAACTGGGTCACCTCCATGCCGTTGAGCCACACCTCCCAGCCCAGGCCCCAGGCGCCCAGGGTGGGCGACTCCCAGTTGTCCTCCACGAAGCGGATGTCGTGCACCAGCGGGTCGATGCCCAGGCAGCGGAGGGAGTCCAGGTACAGGTCCTGGATGTCCAGCGGCGAGGGCTTGAGCAGGACCTGGAACTGGTAATAGTGCTGGAGCCGGTTGGGGTTCTCGCCGTAGCGGCCGTCGGTGGGCCGGCGCGAGGGCTGGACGTAGGCCGTGCGCCAGGGCTCGGGGCCGATGGCGCGCAGAAAGGTGGCCGGGTGGAAGGTGCCGGCACCCACCTCCATGTCCAGCGGCTGCAGGATCACGCAGCCGTGCCCGGCCCAGTAGTCCTGCAGTGCCAGGATGAGGTCCTGAAAGCTGTGGCCCGGACCGCGCACGGCGGCGGGCGTGGATGAATTGCCCAAGTGATTGATTCCAGGATGCAAAACCAGGAGAGCGCCCATTATAGCCGCGGCGCCATTCCGCGGTAAGTGGCCACTGGCCTGGCCCGGGGTTTGCACGGAATTTATGGGCGCGGCGGGGTCAAACGAAGATGACGGCGCGCCGCTAAGTATGATAAGCGTTAGTGCGTGCGAGGTGCACCATGACAGGCAGTATCGTCACGGCCCCCACCGCCACCAGCCACTGGCAGAAGCTGGTGCACGAGGCCCAGCAGACCGCCGGCATCGAGCTGGACGAGCAGCTGGAAAGCTATCTGGTCTTTCTTCTCATGCGCTTCACCGGCGACGTGCACATGGCCGCGCGGGTCATGGCCCTGGACTACCTGGAGGGCATGCTGGCGGCGGGGCGCGAGCGTCACGAGCGGCTGCGCGACGTGGGCGACCACTGCCTGCTGGTGTCCGGCCTGTTCCCGCGCCGGGCCGAGCGGCGGCGGGTCAAGGTGAGCTACTTCGTGCGCCTGGGCCGCGCCGCCTACGCCGACCTGGGCGCGCGCCTGGAGGCCGGCCTGGCCGAGCTCTACCACGATCTGGCCCGCGGGTTCGTGGCCCTCATGGACACCCTGCAGGCCGTGCGGCGCATGGGC
>JALUTW010000091.1 GCA_027021685.1 Chromatiales bacterium
CGTTGACCCAGCCCCCAGCACCCCTCTCCCCATCCTTGCCTCGGGCCTTCGCCGCCGCTAGGCTTGCACCAGGAACCTCCGCGCCATGACTTCCGCCCCCGCCCATCCCCCTGTCGCCTACGAGGCCACGCTGCCGCTGTCGTGGCGGCGGGTGGACGACGACACCGGGGCCGCCGATTTCGGCCGTACCAATCTCCTCCTCCTGCGCCTGGCCATGTTCATGGAGGAGCCGCCGGCCGAACCGGGGGAAGGCAGCGGTGCCGACCTCCATCGCCTGGAGGCCAAGGTGGACCTGCTGCTGCAACTGGAGCTGGAGCGCCAGCTCGCCGGGGCCCCGCTGCCCGAGGCGGTGCCCGTGTGCCTGTCGGCCGGCGAGCTGGCCTGGGTCGCCGCCGCCGTGCCCGTGGCGGGCGAGGAGGTGGAGGTCGCCCTGCACCTGGCGCCGGGGCAGCTGCCCCCGCTGCGCCTGCGGGGACGGGGGGTGGCAGCCACCGCCGCCGGCGAGGCGCGCGAGGCCACCGTACGCCTGGACATGGCCCCTGCGCTGGCCGAGGCCCTGGAGCGCTTCGTCTTCCGCCAGCACCGACGGGCCGTGGCGCGCCGCCGCCACGGAACGGGAAAACAGGAGCAATCAGGCGGTTAGCGACAATATATATGGTATCCCGGTCATGGATGACGGCCTGCCGACACCCCGTGCCATCTCCGGGGACCCGGATCATGAGGTTAGCGAAGAAACCTGACATGGTTTCAAGCCTGCATCGTTTGCATCGGTCCGATTGCCAAATTTTTGACATTTCCGGGCCGGCCGCCTAAGATTTTCAGGAAAAGGGGGGTGCCTCCGCGGGCACCCATGTCCATTCCGGCAAGGGAACGAGGACCCGCCCATGCGTCTGCTCATTGCCGATCCCGATCAGGCCCGCCGTGCCCAGTTGTCCCTGCTGCTGGAATTCGTCGACTACGGCGAGGTGGCCGCGGCCGTGGACTACGACGGCTGGCACGATCACCCGGTGCTGGAGGAGGGCGTGGACCTGGTGGTGGTGGGCCACTCCGGCGACGAGGCCCAGACCGCGCGCCAGGTGGAGGCGCTGGCCCAGCGCGTGGGCAGCGGCATCCCCATCCTGCTGGTGCAGGAGCGACCCAGCGGCCAGGGCATGCCCCAGAGCCTGAGCCAGGCCATCACCGGGGTCATCGAGCAGCCCTTCCGCCAGTCCCAGCTCCTGCATGCCCTGCAGCTCGCCGACATCCACCGCCGCAGCGACCGCGATGCCGTGCGCGGGCGCAACGTGGAGCTGTTCCGCAGCCTGGTGGGCAACAGCCGCGCCATCCGCAAGGTGCGCAAGCTCATCGAGCAGGTGGCCGATTCCGAGGCCAACGTGCTCATCCTGGGCGAATCGGGTACCGGCAAGGAAGTGGTGGCGCGCAACCTGCACTACTATTCCTCGCGCCGCGACAAGCCGTTCGTGCCGGTCAACTGCGGCGCCATTCCGCCCGACCTGCTGGAGAGCGAGCTGTTCGGGCACGAGAAGGGCGCCTTCACCGGCGCCATCAGCAGCCGCCAGGGCCGGTTCGAGATGGCCCAGGGCGGCACCCTGTTCCTGGACGAGATCGGCGACATGCCCCTGGCCATGCAGGTCAAGCTGCTGCGCGTGATCCAGGAACGGGTGTTCGAGCGCGTGGGCAGCAACAAGAGCATCACCGCCGACGTGCGCATCATTGCCGCCACCCACCGCGACCTGGAACAGGAGATCGCCGAGGGCCGCTTCCGCGAGGACCTCTACTACCGCCTCAACGTGTTCCCCATCGACATGCCGCCCCTGCGCGAGCGGGTGGAGGACATCCCGCTGCTCATCAACGAGCTCATCTCGCGCCTGGAGCACGAGCAGCGCGGCTCGGTGCGCCTGACCCCGGCCGCCATCGCCGCCCTGTGCCAGTACTCCTGGCCCGGCAACGTGCGCGAGCTGTCCAACCTCATGGAGCGCCTGGTGATCATGTATCCCTACGGCGTGGTGGACGTGCGCGACCTGCCGGAGAAGTTCCGCCGCGACATGGTGGTGCCCGAGGAGGCCGGCGCGTCCAGCGCCGAGATCCCGGCCCCGGCCCTGCTGTCGGGGGACGTGGTGCGCCTGCCCAGCGAGGGCCTGGACCTCAAGGAGCACCTGTCCAACCTGGAGTACAGCCTCATCAAGCAGGCCCTGGAGGACGCCGACGGGGTGGTGGCCCACGCCGCCAAGCGCCTGCACATGCGCCGTACCACGCTGGTGGAAAAGATGCGCAAGTACGGCCTCCAGCGCACGGATCAGGCGTCGGGAATTTGACCCGGCGCCGGATCCGCGACGGCAACTCCCTGATCTGACGACAGTTACATCCCGGCACGGTTCTTGCTCCGTGTGGCGGTGAGCGCGCCTGCGCGTCAGCGTCCCAACACGAAGCAGCGATGAACCGCCAGAGTGAAACCACCCCCGAGGCCCTGGCCGAGGCCTTCCTTGCCTTCAACGCCATGTCGGAGCGGCTGGCGGAGTCCTACCGCGAGCTGGAGGGCCAGGTGGCCCGGCTCACCCGCGAGCTGGCCGAGGCCCGGCGCCGGCAGAGCGAGGAATCGGAGCGCCGCGAGCAGGTGGCCCGGCGCCTGGCCGCGCTGCTGGAGGCCCTGCCGGGCGGGGTGGTGGTGCTGGACGCCGACGGCCGGGTGCAGGAGGCCAATCCCGCTGCCCGGAACCTGCTGGGCGAGCCCCTGGCCGGGGCGCGCTGGAACGACGTCATCCGCCGGGCCTTCGCCCCGCGCCGTGACGACGGCCACGAGGTCTCGCTGGTGGACGGGCGGCGGGTGACCATTTCCACCTGTCCCCTGGCGGACGAGCCGGGCCAGATCCTGCTGCTGACCGACGTCACCGAGATGCGGCGCCTTCAGGACCGCCTGACCCGGCACCAGCGCCTGGCCACCATGGGCGAGATGGCTGCCTCCCTCGCCCACCAGGTGCGCACGCCCCTGTCGGCGGCGCTGCTGTACGGATCCAACCTCAAGCGGGCGCGCCTGGACGAAGCCGAGCGGGCGCGCTTCACCGACAAGCTGCTGGACCAGCTCCGGCACCTGGAGAGCCTGGTCAACGACATGCTGAGCTACGCCCGCGATGGCAAGCTGGGCGAAGAGGACTTCGCACCCGGCGACCTGCTGGGTGATCTGCACAACACCCTCGAAGAACTGTTCGAACGCACCCGCACCCGCTTCGTGGTCCAGGCCGACTGCGATCCCGCGCTGCGCCTGCACGGCAACCGGCAGATGCTGGTCTCCGCCCTGTGCAACCTGGCCCACAACGCCGTCCAGGCCATGGGCGAGGGCGGGGTGCTGGAAGTGGGGGTGCGCGCCGCCGCCGGTGACACGGCGGTGGACATCGTCATGCGCGACAACGGCCCCGGCATCGCCGAGGACCAGCGCGACAAGGTATTCAACCCCTTTTACACCACCCGTGCCGAGGGCACCGGCCTGGGCCTGGCGGTGGTGGCGGCCATCGCCCGCGCCCACAACGGCGAGGTGTGGGTGGATGCGCCGGCCGAGGGGCAGGGGGGAACCACCGTCATCC
>JALUTW010000092.1 GCA_027021685.1 Chromatiales bacterium
CCTGCTTGAACAGGCTCCAGCCCAGCTTGTACCGGGCCTTCTCGTAGAACGGCGTATCGGGCCCGGCCCGCAGCACGTCGGTGTAGGCCTCGGCCGCGGCCGGGTAGCGCTTCATCACGAACAGGAGCTCGCCGCGGCGGAACTGCACCTCGGTGCGGCGCCGGGTGTCCGGGTACTCGTTGACGAGGCGATCGAGATAGTGCAGGGCGCGGGCGCGCTCGCCGCGCAGGTCGTAGGCCTTGGCCAGCTGGTAGAGGACGTTGTCGTTGCCCTTGTGTCCCGGGTAGTTGGCGAGAAAGCTCTCGTACAGTCGGATGGCGGTGTCCAGCTGGCCGGCTGCCGGTGCCGGGCCGTCGGCGGCCCGGTCCTGTCCCAGCTCCAGCTCCAGGTCGGCCAGGCGGCGCATGGCCTCGCGGTAGTGCTCGTCCTCCGGGGCCTCCTTGAGCAGCCGGCGGTAGCCTTCCACCACCTTGCCCTTGTCCACTTTCACCGGTCGTTCCGGCGGCAGCGTCACCTTGCGCTTGGCCAGGCTGCCCAGGGTGGGTTCGTCGGGCGGCGCGGCGCAGGCGGCACCAAGCAGCAGCGCCGCCAGGGTGGCGGCGCGGGACCAGGACCGGGAGGTGCCGGGACGGGTCACCATTCGCGCACTTCGAGACCGGGCCGGCCGTCGCGGGTCCCGATGACGATGCCCACCCGGGTGTGCTCGGGCTGGGCGCCCACGCGCACGGTGCGGCGCTGGGCCAGCGGCAGGCCGTTGTCGTCCAGGGCGGTGAACTCCACCGTGAGCTCGTGCAGGCCGGGGGCCATGTCGCCCCGGTAGAGGCGGTGCACCGCCTCCCGGCGCAGGGCCGCCACCTCGCGCTCGGTGTAGAGGTGGTGGGCCAGCAGCGTGCCGTCGAGCAGCAGGCGCACGCTGTCCAGCCGGATGTCGTCGCCCGGATGCAGGGTGACGTAGACGTTGAGGCGATCCGGCGCCAGTGCCGGATGCGCTTCCTCCAGCGCCGACAGCTCGGCCTCGATGGCGGCCACATCGGCAGCCTCGTCGCCGGCGGCGGCCGGGCCGAGGCAGGCCAGGAGCAGGAGCAGGCAGGTGCGGCGCAGGTGGTTCATGGGGGCTTTCCGGGCTTGACTTTCAAGAACAGGATAGCGTGAACGCTGCATGGATGACCAACCCGGATGCGACCGGCGGGGTACGGGCGGGACGGGAAGGGAACGGCCGGGGACAATCCACTTCAGCCGCCACCAGCATAGCGCGTGCCGCCCGGGCTGTCTGTTAGGCGGTTCACAGTTTGTCCCGTCTCAGGGCGGGGCCAGGCCGGAGGAATAGTGCACCCGGCCGGCGGCATCGATGATCACGGCCTCGATGCCGGACAGCCGTTCCACCAGGGCCAGCCCGTCGCGCGGGCCGAGGACGAAGACGGTGGTGGACAGGGCGTCGGTGGTGGTGGCGTCGGGACCGAGGATGGTGACGCTGCGCACCGCCCGGGCCGGACGTCCCGTGCGCGGGCTGATGATGTGGTGGTAACGCACGCCATCGCGCTCGAAGTAGCGCTCGTAGTCGCCGGAGGTGGAGATGGCGGTGTCCGCCAGGGGCAGCACCACGGCACTGGTCCCGGGCGGGCGGCGCGGGTCGCGGATGCCCGTGAGCCACGGCCGGCCGTGGTGGTCGCCCAGGATGCGGGTGTCGCCGCCGGCGCTCACCAGGGCCTCGCGCACGCCGCGGGCACGGAGCAGGGCGATGGCGCGGTCCACTGCATGACCCTTGGCGATGCCGCCCAGGTCGATGCGCATGCCGGGCCGGGCAAAGCGCACGCTGAGGGTCTTCGGGTCCAGGACGAGGCTGCGGTAGTCCACCGCCGGCAGGGCCTGCTTCAGCGCCCTGTCGTCGGGGGCGATGCCCTGGCGGAAGTTGTACAGGTGGCCCACGCTGGCGTAGGTGATATCGAAGGCCCCGCCGGACAGTCGGGAAATGGCCTGGGCCCGCCGGATGAGGGCGAACAGTTCCGGGCTCACCGGCACCGGCCGGGTTTCGGCCTCGCGGTTGATCCGCGACAGTTCGCTGCCCGGGCGGAAACTGCTCATGAGGGCGTCCACCCGCCGCATCTCGGCCAGGACCGCATCGATGGCCTCGCCAGCCGCGGTGGCGTCGGCGTGCCACAGCTCCACCCGCACCGCGGTGCCCATGATGGCGGCCTCGCGCCGGTACCAGCGGCCGTCGGCGGCGGCCGCCGGGGCCGCCAGGGCCAGGCACAGGATCCAGGACAGCTTGCGCATGACGCCATTGTGCCACGTCCGCCGGGACCGCGGCCGGAACGCCGCCACGGGCTGTTATCTTCGCGCTGCTTGGCGTATATATAGGTGGCGAGAGAACGGCCCCGCCGGTCGCGGCGGCACAACAACGGACAAGCGACAAGGGGGAGCGGATATGGGTGTTCGGGAGGAGAAGATGGTTTCCGCGGGTTACGGAAACCGCCTGGGGCTGGCCCCGCCGCCGGCGACGGCCTCGCGCCACGCCACCGCGGTCGATCGCTGGCTGGCCCGCAGGCTGCTGGAGGCGGTGGGGGAGGCCCCCGTCGCCATGGAGCTGTGGGACGGCACCGAGGTCACGCTGCCGGGCCGGCGGCCCGAGTACCGGGTCCGCGTCCTCGACCGCCGTGCCCTGTGGAGCCTGCTGCTGGATCCCGAGGTGAACTTCGGCGATCTGTTCAGCGCCGGGCGGATCCAGCTCGAAGGCGATCTCGTCTCTTTCATCGAGACCGCCTACACCGCCCTGGAGCGGGCCGGCGGGGGACCCCTGGGCCGGCCCGGCCGGTTGCTGGGCGGCCGGCGGCGGCGCAACACCCTGCGCGGCTCGCGCGACAACATCCACCACCACTACGACATCGGCAACGACTTCTACGCCCTGTGGCTGGACTCGGCGCACATGCAGTACACCTGCGCCTACTTCCCGGATCCCGCCCTCTCCCTGGAGGCGGCGCAGGAGGCCAAGCTGCACCACGTGTGCCGCAAGCTCCAGCTCCGGCCGGGCGAGACGGTGGTGGAGGCCGGCTGCGGCTGGGGCGGGCTGGCCCGGTTCATGGCGCGCCACTACGGGGTGACGGTGCGGGCCTACAACATCTCCGAGGAGCAGGTGAAGTACGCCCGCGAGCGGGCCCGGGCCGAGGGCCTGGAGGGGCAGGTGGAGTACGTCCTCGACGACTACCGCAACATCGAGGGCACCTACGACGTGTTCGTGTCGGTGGGCATGCTGGAACACGTGGGCCCCGAGCACTACCGCGGGCTGGGCGACGTCATCGCCCGCAGCATGCGTCCCGACGGTCGCGGCCTCATCCACACCATCGGCCGCCGCAGCCCGGCGCCCATGAACGGCTGGATCGAGCGCCGCATCTTCCCCGGCGCCCATCCCCCCTCGCTGGCCGAGATGATGGAGATCTTCGAGCCCCAGGGCTTCGCGGTGCAGGACGTGGAGAACCTGCGCCTGCACTATGCCCTGACCCTGCGTCACTGGCTGGACCGCTTCGAGGCCCACGTGGGCGAGGTGCGGGAGATGTTCGACGAGGCCTTCGTGCGCGCCTGGCGCCTGTACCTGGCGGGGTCCATCGCCGCCTTCCGCACCAGCCAGCTGCAGCTGTTCCAGGTCCTGTTCACCGGGCCCGAGCGGCACGACCTGCCCTGGTCGCGGGCGCACCTGTACCGCGAGGGGACGGCGGCGTGATCCGCTGCGACGTCCTCATCGTCGGGGGCGGGCCCGCCGGCTCCACCCTGGCCTGGGCCCTGCGCGACTCGGGGCTGTCGGTGCACATCCTCGACAAGCGCCGCTTTCCCCGCGACAAGGTCTGCGCCGGCTGGATCACGCCGGCGGTGGTGAGCGCGCTGGCCCTGGACCTGGACGACTACCGCCGGGAGCGGGTGCTGCAGCCGGTGAGCGGGTTCCGCGTGGGCTGCATGAGCGGGCCCCTGGTGGAGACCCGCTATGACGGCGGCCCGGTGAGCTACGGCATTCGCCGCTGCGAGTTCGACCACTACCTGCTCCGGCGCGCGGGCGCGGTGGTCCACGAGGGCGTGGCGTTCAAGGGGGCCGAGCCCGGGGCCGGCGGTATCGTGGTCAATGGCGAGTACCACGCCCGCCTGCTGGTGGGCGCCGGCGGCCACTTCTGCCCGGTGGCCCGCTTTCTCGGCAGCCGCCTGGGCCGGAGCGAGACGGTGGTGGCGGCCCAGGAGATCGAGTTCCTCATGACCCCGGAGCAGCGTGCCGCCTGCCGGGTGGATCCCGAGCTGCCCGAGCTGTACTTCTGCGACGACCTGGGGGGCTACGGCTGGGCGGTGCGCAAGGGCGACTGGCTCAACATCGGCCTCGGGCGCGAGGACAATCACCGCCTGGCCGAGCAGGTGGCGGCGTTCTGGAACCACCTGCGGGCGCGCGGGCGCATCAGCGGCGAGCCGCCGGCGCGCTTTCACGGCCACGCCTACCTGCTCTACCCCCATGCCCGCCGGCCCCTGGGGGGGCCGCGCACGCTGCTGGTGGGGGACGCCGCGGGGCTGGCCTACGCCCAGAGCGGCGAGGGCATCCGGCCGGCGGTGGAGTCGGCGCTGCTGGCCGCCGCCGCCATTCGCGAGGCCGGCGGGGACTTCGGCCCGGCCCTGGTGGAGCGCTACCGGGCGCTGCTCACCGGCCGGCTGGGCCCGCGCCGGCAGCGGGACGCCGCGGCCTGGCTGCCGGCCGGGCTCAGGCAGGCCCTGGGCCGGCGCCTGCTGTCCTCGCAGTGGTTCGTGCGCCACCTGGTCATGGACCGCTGGTTCCTGCACCGCCAGCAGCCCGCCCTGGCCCCGGCCGGCTGACGCGCCGCGGCCGGGATCGCCGTGGCAAGTAATTGATTTGGCTTGAGGGATGTCCCTCCCGAGGGATGCCGTTTTCCGCCGTACGGGTTAGAATTCAGCCACCATTTGTGGGGGGCCTCCGGCGTGGGGCCGCAACCTGACTCGACCACGGGGGCAGACGCGCCATGAACAACTCCGCCAAGCGCGTCGCACGGAAAGCAGCCGACCGCCGCCAGCCCGCCGGCACCGCCGCGTCCCCGTCCGCGCCGGACTGGGTGGTGCCGTCCTGGCCCGAGCAGCGGCTGCAGTTCCTCACCCGCTACCTGTTCGGCATCCTCGGCGTCATCTATTTCAACCTGGTCTTCGAGTACAACTCGCCCTGGCTCAGCCTGGGCCAGCTCAACATCCTGCTGGGGCTGTACTTCCTCTGGCTCACGGTGTCCTTCGTTCACGCCTATTTCCAGCGGGCGTCGAGGCTGCGCGTGCGGCTGACCATGTGGGTGGACATCGTCATGATCTCGGTGGCGCTGGTCAACGATCCCTTCACCGTGCCGCTGGTGTCGCTGGTCTACATCGTGGTGGTGCTGGGCAACGGCATGCGCTACGGCATGCGCCTGTTCTCCGAGGCCCTGGTGGGCAGCCTGCTGGCCGCCATGGTGGCCCTGAGCCTGCGCTATTCCGGATCGGTCTACGAGCTCACGCCGGGCGTGGTGTTTCTCAACATCTTCGGTGCCATCATCCTGCTCTATGCCTACGTCCTCATGAGCCGGGTGGATGCCACCCGGCGCATGATGGAACACTCCAGCCGGGTGGATCCCCTCACCGGGCTCATGAACCGCAACGCGCTGGAGGAGACCGCCGATGCGTTGCTGCGCGAGGCGGCCGAGACGGGGCGGCCGGTGGCGGTGCTGTTCGCCGACCTCGACCGGTTCAAGGCAGTCAACGACACCTTCGGCCACAACGAGGGGGACCGGGTGCTGCGCGAGGTGGCGGCCATCATCCGCAATGCGGTGCGCGACGGTGACGCCGCGGCCCGCTACGGGGGTGACGAGTTCGTGCTCCTGCTGCGGGGCACCTCGCGCGAGGAGGCCCGGCCGGTGGCGCGGCGCATCCAGCGCGAACTCACCCGCTGGGCCGAGGACAACGCCCTGGACATCGGCGTGAGCATCGGCATCGGCGAGGCCCCGGCCCACGGGGCCAGCCTGCCGGTGCTGCTGGACCGCGTGGACCGCGCCCTCTACCGCTGCAAGCTGACCGAAGGTGGCACGCTCAACCTGGCCATGCTGGAAGACTGAGGCCGCCGGCACCCTGGTGCTGCTGGCGGCGCTGGCGGCCGCCTGCTCGCCGCCGTCCGACGAGGAGATCATCCGGGAACGCCTGGCCGCCATGGCCGCGGCGGCGCGCGACAAGAACGTGCTGGGCGTGCGCCGCTATCTCGCCCCCCGTTTCACCGCCCGCCACGGGCGGCTGGCGGTGGACGTCAACCGCCTGCTCCTGGCCTGGTTCCACCGCCACGAGGTGGTGGAGGCGCGGGTGTTCAACGTCCAGGTGGAGGTGGAGGGTGACGGCGCCCGGGTCCGCTTCCAGGCCGTGGCCGGCGGCGGGCCGGGCCTGCTTCCGGAACGGCTGGAGCTGTTCGACGTGGACAGCCGCTGGCGCCGCGATCCCCGCGACGGCTGGCTCATGACCGCGGCCGCGGGCTGGCGCCTGGAACTGGATACCGAGGCCCTGCCGGCCCCGCTGCTCAAATTGCTGGAACGGGCCGCGGTTTGAAGTGCAGCATCGACCCCCTTGCCTTGGAGTGCACCGTGGCCGGCCTCGAGACCTTGCCGGATGGAAGGCAGTCGCGATTGTATCTTTGCCGGTTGCGCGGGCGCCAGAGTGCCAATTGTCACACTACAGGCTGTGGCCCGGACTCAAAGTGCCTGCCACGCCCTGAACTGGCAGGCATCGCGGTGTTTCCAAGCAGGGCAGTCAGCACACCTCCTGTTTTGCCCTGATATGTGACCGCTGCGGGTGCTGCCCTGGCCGATCATCATCGGGCCGGATATCACCATGTTCTGCGGTTTGGCGGTCCTGACGGTCTTGGCCCCATTGGGCGAGCAGGTCGAGAATGGGGATAAGGCTGGAGCCTTCCTCGGACAGGCGGTACTCGACCTTGGGTGGAACCTGCGGGTACGCCCGGCGTATCACCAGGCCATCCTTTTCCAGTTGCCGTAGTTGTCGCGCGAGCACGCGCTCGCTCAGGCCGGGAAACGCGCGCAGCAACGCCCCAAACCGCTGCGGGCCATGGTATCTCAGACGTGCAAGCAGCAATATTTTCCACTTGCCTCCGATCATTTTGACTGCGGTTTCAACCGGGCATTTGCCCGGCGAGTCAGGGAGAGAATTCATCGTGATACTTACCCTTTTGTCAGTATCCAACAGTCCCGTCCGTACTTGATTTTCCACCCCGCCATTCTGACAATGCCGGCATTGCCACTTCAGCGGAGCATGTCAAATGGACCACGGAACCACTTTAGTTTACGGCGGTACAGGGGCTCAGGGAAGCGCCATTGCAAGAGCGCTGTGTGCGAAGGGCTGGAGTGTACGCGTATTGACGCGCTCCCCCGAGAAGGCGGCAAATATCAAAAGGGAAGGAGCCGAAGCCGTGTGTGCGGATCTTTCCGACGCTCAGGCTGTTTCGGCAGCCAGCCAGGGCTGCGAGAATGTAGTGTTCACGCTCCCGTTGGTTTTCGATGCTGATCTTGCTCTGGAGTGGACAGCCAATGTTGTCATTGCAGCCCAGTCGGCCGGGGTGAAGCGTTTCATTTTCAATGCCAGCGGTCCGGTTCCGGAGGAGGAGACAGGGGTAGTGGCGCTGGATATCAAACGGCGCGCGTCCAGATTGCTTGCTGAAAGCGGGCTCCCTGTCATCACTCTCCAGCCGACACTTTACATGGGCAATCTTGCCGCCCCGTGGTCCGCGCCGACAATTGTCCGCGACGGGGTGGTGGCCTATCCCTTGCCCGGGGAGCTCAAGGTGTCATGGATAAGCTGGGAAACGCTGGCCGAGTTTGCCGCCGCGGCCCTGGAGCGTCCGGGGCTGGCGGGAAGGTCGTTCAGGGTCGCTGGCCCAGAGGCACTGACGGGGGCGGAAGTAGCCAGGACTTTTTCCGAGCACTTGTGCAGGCCCGTCACCTACTTTCCGGTTCCACTCGACGATTTCCGCAGAAATCTGGCCCCGGTGCTGGGCGAAACGGCTGCCGATGCCATCACGCACCTTTACGCCTGGTTTGCAGGCGAGGGTGCGCGTACCCTGACTCCAGATATTGCGCCTGCTCTGGAGGCGCTGAACGTTGTCCCACAGCGGATTTCGGAATGGGTCGGCACGGTCAACTGGACGGCGTTGGCCGCGGCATGAAAGCGACAGGAGTAGGACGGCCGTCTGCCTCTGGAGGCGGCAAAGGGACGGGGTTTTGTGCGACGCCGGCAGCCGTGGTGGTGATGCGAGTGAATGGCTGTTTGCTGCCCTGCGGCGGGAATGTCATGAGCAGCACGAGTTGTCTTTCGTGCATTGACAAGGAGGACGTAGTCGATGAGGGAAGTGCTGGATGCAATATTTGCACACAAAGAGGCGCTGGATCAGACAGAGTTTGTCAGATGGTTGAAGAATCCGGATATTCCTCCGGAAGAGAAATTCTCGTTTGTTCCTGCAATGGCGTTTTTCGTGATGGGGTTTACGGATATTCTGAATGCGCTCAGGACTGATGAGCCGAAATCGACGTTGGATGTGATGGTGAATGATCACTGCGAGGAAGACAGCGGTCACTGGCGGTGGTATGCGCAGGATATTGAGAAACTTCGCTTCAATCTTGCAACCTGGGGTGGCGATGCGTTGTCATTCTTTTCCAGGCTGTGGGGGGACGACACCCGCCAGGCAAGAGACTTGGTATATACCGCCGTGCAGTATGCGAAGCAAGAGCGGAGTCCCGAGATGAGGTTGGTGATTATTGAGGTTATGGAGGCGACTTTTGGCGTATTTATCGATGCGCTCCACGTTTCATCCCGAAACTGGCCAGGGTATTCCCAGTTGCAGTTTTTCGGGCCCAATCATCGGGAAGCCGAACAGGATCATGTAACGGGAAGTTGGGTGGCTGGGGGGACGACGTCGGAAGAGGTATCCAATATCGTCTTGTCCCCAGCCGCCAGAGGTCGGGCTCTGTACATTGTTGATACGTTGTTTGGCCAGTTCGAGGGGATGTTCGAGGAGTGGTTTCACGCCAGGAACAGCTACACCAGGTCCACGGACCCCGGCCCCGGCGCCACCGCGGTGGCTACCGGGGGCAGGTGGGAGGGTGCAAGTCCTTGTTTTGAAAGGCGGTAAACATCATGCGTGACGGGTTTACTTATAGAACGTTGATGGCGGTGCTCTTGGTGGGAGCGGGTGGCGTCAATGCAGAGCTGTCTGACAATGCCGAGGTGTTCGCCGTTGGTCTCAACAATCCCCGGGGGCTGGTCTTTGGGCCGTATGGGATGTTTCTGTTCGTGGCCGAAGCCGGGTTGGGAGGTGGCAACAACACCACAGGTTCGTGTGAACAGGCCCCACCACCCCTTGGTCCCATTACCGGCGGAAAGACAGGTCGGGTCAGCATCGTCGCGCCGGATGGCCACCGTTATACGCTGATCGATGGTCTGCCATCATCGCAGACACAGTCACAGGACGTCTTGGGGCCCACGGATGTCGAGTTTGTAGAGGGCAGGTTGCATGTCCTGGTACAAGCAGGATGTTCCAAGGGAGATCCCGATTTCCCCAATGCGGTGGTCAGGATGATGGGTCATGAATCTGTTATTCTGGCCGATCTTTCCGCATACAACCTGGGTAATCCTCAGAATTTTCCACCGGATGACGACCATGACCCGGAGGGGGCGCCATATTCGTTCAAGGCAAGGCACGATGAACTGATCGTTGTGGAGGCGAACCACAGCACCATCGATGTAGTAGATCGGCATGGTGCAGTTACCCGTCTGGCGGACATGGCCGAGTTTGTTGGGGGTTATGATACGCCGGTGGCGGTGGCGGTGAACGACGAAGGTGATGTGTTCATCGGAAGCTTCGGGCACTTCCCGTTTGAAGAAGGGTCGTCGACTGTTTACAAGATCGGCCGGACCGGCGAGATCTCCATTTTTGCGACCGGATTGACCACAGTCATCGATCTGGCCTTCGATGCGCACGGGGTTCTGTTTGCACTGGAAACCTCTACCGGAAACACGGGTGAGTTTCCTTTTCTGTTCCCGGAAACGGGCCGGATCGTCAAGCTGGATGACAAGGGGAATATCGCAGGCGTGGTGGCAACGGGCCTGGATTTTCCTGCCGCCATGACTTTTGGTCCCGATGGAAAGATTTACGTTTCCAATCGCGGACATGGGGTCGGAACGGCAGCCGGAAAAGGCGAGATCGTTCGTGTGGAGCCGGAGGGAATTGTGCATACGGAATGAGAGCGGAGATTCCGTGCGTGCCAGACCCGAATGTTGCTGGTGGGAGCAAGGGCGTCTTCCGAGGCGTTTTGCACACCTGATATCAAATGGGGCGTGAAGTCGCAGGCAGGGTACGGTAGGAGTCAATACTGCAACTTCTGGGCAGTTCTCGAGTTCGGGTCTTGGGTGCGCCGGATATGGTGGCGGCTGTTGTCGCTTGTCGGCCCAGTGCATGCCTCAAGGCCGGTTGGGCGCCCGGATCACGCCGGTGTGCAGGTCGAAGCTGCCTTGCCTGCGGTCGTCGAAGTACAGGCGCAGGGTCTCGGACACGGTGCGGAAGGCCAGCTCGTTCCAGGGGATGTCCTCCTCGGCCACCAGCTTCACCTCCAGGCTCTCGCTGCCGGGCGAGAAGTCCAGGTCCAGCAGGCGCGCGCGGTACATCATGTACACCTGGTTGATGTGGGGCAGGCTGAAGACCGTGTACAGGCCGGTGATCTCCACCCGGGCGTTGGCCTCTTCCAGCGACTCGCGCGCCGCCGCCTCCTCCACGCTCTCGCCGTTCTCCATGAACCCGGCGGGCAGGGTCCAGTAACCGTGGCGCGGTTCGATGGCGCGCCGGCACAGCAGCACCCGGTCGTCCCATTCCGGGATGCAGCCGGCGACGATCTTGGGGTTCTGGTAGTGGATGGCGGCACAGTCCCGGCACACGTGGCGGGCGAGGTTGTCGCCCTCGGGCACGCGCAGCTCGATGAGGCCGCCGCAGGCGCTGCAGTACTTCATGGCGCAGTCAGCGCCCGGGATCGGCGAGCCAGGCCGCCCACTGGCTGTGGGTGGAGACGTCCACCCCGGCGGCCGCGGCGTGCGCCTGCAGGTGGCGCTGGAGATCGTCCATGAACTCGCTGTCCATGAGCTCGGGGTGATCGCTCACCGCGGCATGGAGCACGCGGTAGAGGACCTTGAGTTCCGCCAGGGGATAGTGGGCCAGGGGCCGGGTCCCGCTCACGGCCGCCTCAGTTGCAGGTTTCCCGCGGGCGGTAGCGCCCGTCCCGGAAATCGGTGAGAAAGTTGTCCAGCGCCGGGTGGCGCACCGGGCGGCCGGAGTCGTCCGGCGCCAGGTTGCGCTCGGCCACGTAGGTCACGTGGTCGGCCTCGTCCACCAGCACGCGGTACCACGGGGCATCCTTGGGCGGGCGGCTGCGGGCGTGGGTGGCGTACCATTCCTCGCTGCCCTCGAAGCACGGGTCGGCGTCCACGATGACGCCGCGGTAGCCGAACAGGCGGTGGATCACCACCTGGCCGATGTGGAAGCGGGCGCGGGTCTCGCTCACGGCGCTACTTCTTGGCCCCGGGTGCGACGAAGCCCGGCGGCAGCCGGCCCAGGTCGCCCTCTCCGAACAGAAAACCCTTCATGTGCTGCTCGATGACCTCGATGCTGGCCGGGTCCGCCGTGCTCAGGCGGTTCTCGTTCATGATGATGGTGAGCCGCTCCAGCCAGCGGCGCCAGCCCTCCTTGGACACGTTCTCGTAGATGCGAAGGCCCAGTTCACCCGGATGGGGCGGGGCGTCGAGGCCCTCGGCCTCCTGTTTCAGGACCTGGCAGAACACGGTGCGGCTCATGGATGGTGATTCCCCTGCTTGGTTTGGGTGTTGCGAAAATCCGTCCGTGGAGTATAACGGCTCCACCGGCGCCCGGTGGCGGGCGGACGGGGACGTGATACAATTCCGATTATTTTCCTAGGTTGAGGCGCCCGGTGCAAACGGGCGTTTCCAGGACGGGCCGCGGGCCCGGGAGAAGTCGACCATGAGCGCCGAGATGCAGTCCAGTGCCGAGTATTCCACCCGCATCAGCGACGACGAGATCACCGTCACCCCCGCGGCGGGCGCCCAGCTGGCGGCCCTGCTGTCCCAGGCCGAGGACGAGGTGGAGGGCGTGCGGGTGTTCGTCAGCGGCGGGGGCTGCGGCGGCATGAGCTACGGCATGACCTACGCCGAGCGCATCACCCCCTACGACAAGGTGCTCGAAGGGGAGGGCTTCAAGCTGGTGGTGGACGCGGTGGCCCTGAACTATCTCCGGGGCTGCCAGATCGACTTCGTGCAGCAGGGCATGGGGGCCAGCTTCGTCTTCAACAACGTGTTCCAGGCCGTGGGCGGCAGCGGAGTGTGCGGCGCCTGCGGGGCCGCCGGCGGCGGCTGCGCCTGAACCGGTGACCGTCACCTCCCGCGAACCCGCCGGGCCACCGCGGGTCCTGCTCGTCGCCCCCCACGGCAGCTACCGCACCGGACCCTTTCTCGCCGCCGCCCGCCGCCTGGGGCTGGAGCCGGTGGTGGCCTCCGGCGGCCGCCACTCGGTGGTGGCGGCCTACGCCCAGGGCCTGCACCTGGACCTGGCGAACGAGGCCGCGGCCCTGGCCGCCATCGAGGCCGCGGCCCGCGAGCGGCCCTTCGCCGGCGTGGTGGCCACCGACGATGCCACGACCGAGCTGGCCGCCCGTGCCGCGGCCTGCCTGGGCCTGCCCCACAATCCGCCGGAAGCGGTGCGCCTGGCCCGGCGCAAGGATCTGGCCCGGGCCCGCCTGGCCGTGGCCGGGGTACGGGTGCCCGAACACCGCGTGCTGGACCCGGGCTGTGACGCGGCCGCCCAGGCCGCCGCCCTGGGGTTTCCCGCCGTGGTCAAGCCGGTGGCCCTGGCCGGCAGCCGCGGCGTGATCCGGGTGGACGACGAGGCGGCCCTGGCCGCGGCGGTGGAGCGCGTGCGCGCCATCCTCGCCCGCGAGGACCTGCTGGAGCCCGAGGCCCGCTCCCGCCTGCTGCTGGAGCGGTTCATCCCCGGGGCCGAGGTGGCGGTGGAGGGCATGCTGGACCGGGGCCGCCTGCGCCTGCTGGCGGTGTTCGACAAGCCCGATCCCCTGGACGGCCCCTTCTTCGAGGAAACCTACTACGTCACCCCCACCCGCCATTCCCCGGAGGTGGTGGAGGCGCTCCAGGCGCTGGTGGAGTCGGCCTGCGCCGCCTACGGCCTGCGCGAGGGGCCGGTGCACGCCGAGTGCCGCATCAACGCCGGGGGCGTGTGGCTCATCGAGCTGGCCGCGCGCACCATCGGCGGCCTGTGCGCGCGCCTGCTGGGTGCGGGCACCGGGCACGGCCTGGAGGAGCTGGTGCTGGCCTGGGCCACGGGGCGCCGCCCGGTGCCGGCGGCGCCGGCGGGCGCGGCCGGGGTGCTCATGATCCCCATTCCCGCGGCCGGCGTGTTCAAGCGCGTGGAGGGCATCCTGGAGGCCCTGCGGGTGCCGGGCATCGAGGACATCGACATCCAGGTCCGCGAGGGCCACACCCTGGTTCCGCTGCCCGAGGGCAGCAGCTACCTGGGATTCATCTTCGCCCGCGGTGACGACCCGGCCGCGGTGGAGGCGGCCCTGCGCGAGGCCCACGCCCGGTTGCGCATCGTGGTGGCGCCGCTGTGGACCCTGGCCCCGGCCCCGGAGGCCGCCGCATGAGCCGCGCCCCGGCCGACTACCGCCTGGTGGAGACGGCACTGCAGGAGCGGCTGCCCGACGGCACCACCCGCTGCCACCTGTGCCTGTGGCGTTGCCGCCTGCGCCACGGCCAGCGCGGCTTCTGCCAGACCCACGTCAACCGCCACGGCACCCTGTACAACCTCTCCTACGGCATCCTCTCGGCGGTGGACCTGGGCGCCATCGAGGACAAGCCGGTGCGCCACTTCCGGCCCGGCACCCGGGTGCTGTCGGTGGGCAGCTACGGCTGCAACTTCCGTTGCGGCGGCTGCCACAACCTGGAGATCTCCTGGGGCCTGGAGGCGCTGGACGACCTGGCCCGGGGCCGCTCCACCGCCGCCTACATCACGCCCGGCGAGCTGGTGGCGGCGGCACGGCGTCACGGCGCCGACGGCATCGCCTTCACCTACTCGGAGCCCGCGGTGTGGCTGGAGTACGTGGTGGACGCGGCGGCGGCGGCCAGGGCCGCGGGGCTCTACACCGTGTACGTCTCCAACAGCTTCGTCACCGACGAGGCCCTGGAACGGGTGGCGCCGGTCATCGACGTGCTGTGCTCCGACATCAAGAGCCTCGACGACGGGTTCTACCGGGAGATCTGCCCCCGGGCCACGGTGGACCAGGTGCTGGGCTCCATCGAGGAGGCCGCGCGGCTGGGCATCCACGTGGAGACCCGCACCAACATCATCCCCGGCCGCAACGACGACCTGCTCATGCTGGCCGACATCGCGGCCTGGATCCGCGACCATCTGGGCGCGGACAGCCCCTGGCACATCACCCGGTTCTTCCCTGCCTTCAAGCTGGCCCACCTGCCGCCGACGCCGCCGGCGATCATGTGGCAGGCCTACGAGGCCGCGCGCCAGGCGGGCCTGGAGCACGTCTACGTCTACGACGACAAGGGTTGTGACTGTGCCAGCGACAACCGGCCGGTGGCCGACTGGTTCGACCGCGACGTGGAGATCCTGCACGAGGTGAAGAAGTGCAGTGCCGCCTGCTGCGGCGACGAAGGCGTGCTGCTCAAGAAATACGAGAAGGGGGCTGGCCGCCAGGAGCAGGCCGCCGGGGACTGGGAGAGCAGCGGCCCGCAAGGCTAAAATGGCCTCGGCACCCGGAACCCATCACCCATTACCCAGCACCCAGCACCCAGCACCCAGCACCCCGCCCCCCATGTCCAACCACATCCATCCCACGGCGCTGGTGGATCCGGCCGCGCGGCTGGGTCGCGACAACCGCATCGGCCCCTACGCCGTGGTGGAGGCCGGAACCGAGCTGGGCGACGGCAACGTGGTCGAGAGCCATGCCGTCATCCGCGCGGGGACCCGCCTGGGCCACCGCAACCGGGTGCACGAGCACGCGGTGCTGGGCGGCCCCCCGCAGGATCTCTCCTTCGACCCGGCCACGGCCAGCGGGGTGTCCATCGGCAGCGACAACGTGTTCCGCGAGCATGTCACCGTGCACCGGGCCACCCGGGCCGGAACCGACACGGTCATCGGCGACGGCAACTTCCTGATGAACGGGGCCCACGTGGCCCATGACTGCCGCCTGGGGAACGGCGTGGTCATTGCGCCCTATGCCGGTCTCGGCGGCCACGTGGAGGTGGCCGACCGGGCCTTCGTCTCGGGCGGGGTGATGGTGCACCAGTTCACCCGCATCGGCACCCTGGCCATGCTCGGGGGCAACAGCAAGATCACCCGCGACGCCCTGCCGTTCATGATCACCGACGGCGTGCCGGGACGGGTCCGCGGGCTCAACGTGGTGGGGTTGCGCCGGGCCGGGTTTTCGGCCGCCGACCTGCGCGCACTCAAGCAGGCCTACCGGG
>JALUTW010000093.1 GCA_027021685.1 Chromatiales bacterium
AGCGCGTTGAAGCCCACCGCGTCCTTGACCAGGGCGGTGAGGCGCTTGATCTCCTCGTCGGTCAGCGGCACCCGCTGGGCCGCACCGCCCTTGCCCTTCTTGTCCTTGCCCTTGGCGGCGGCGGGTGCCGGCTTGTGGTTGACCACCACCGCCACCGACAGCCGCCGCACGGCACCGGGGATGCGCCGCGTGTGGCTGATGGTGCGGTCCAGCTCGTAGTTGCGCGTGGAGCGCGAGCGCTTGCGCAGGGGCGGGCCGTTGGCGCCGCCGGCCGCGGCGGCAGCGGCGGCCTTCTCCGGTGCCCGGCCGGCGGCCGGCGGAGTGTTGGACAGCGCGCCGGGGACGCCCTGCGCCGGCTCCTCGCCGGTGGTGGTCTCCTCGAACCGCTGCTCGCTGCGCACCGCCGGCTGATCCGGGTTGTAGAGCTCCTGGGTCTGCTCGGTGATGGTGAAGTCCACGTCCACCGCCACCTGGGCGCGCAGGTTGTCCAGCCCCACCACCGGGCCGAGGATGTTCTCGATGCGGCGCACGTACTCCTTTTCCAGCTTGCGGGTGTACTCGAACTGGGAGGCGGTCAGCCCCAGTGCCGGGTCGGTCTCGCCGCGGGTGAGCAGGCGGCCCTGCTGGTCCACCACCGTCACCTGCTCGCGCTTGAGGTTGGGCACGCTGTTGGCCACCAGGTTGACGATGGCCTGGACCTGGCCCGATTCCAGGCTGCGGCCGGGCAGCAGCTCCACGAACACCGAGGCCGAGGCCTCGCGCTTGTCGCGGATGAAGGTGGACTGGCGCGGCAGCGCCAGGTGCACACGGGCCGAGCGCACCACCGCCAGCGAGGTCACGGTGCGGGCCAGCTCGCCCTCCAGGGCCCGCTGGTAGCGCGCGGTCTGCATGAACTGCGAGGTGCCGAAGCCCTGCTCCTTGTCCAGCAGCTCGAAGCCGAGTTCGCCGTCGGCGGAGAAGCCGCTGGCCGCCAGCGCCATGCGCGCCTGGTGAATCTTGTCACCCTCCACCAGGAGGGCGCCGGTCTCCGGATCGACCCGGTACTTGATGTTGGCCTGCCGCAGGGTCTGGGTCACGGTGGCCGCGTCGCGGTCGGAGAGATGGGAGTAGAGCATGCGGTAGGCCGGGTCCTTGGACCACAGCACCACGTAGAAGCCCAGGGCGACGCTGGCCGCCAGGCCCAGCAGCAGCCCCACCTGGCGCACGACGGGCAGCGCCGCCATGCCGGCCAGCGGCAGTTGCAGTTTACGGGGATCGACGAGATCCGTGGCCATGGTCGTTCACCTGCCCTGGTTGGAGAACGCGCGCACCCGCGTTCAGATCTGCATGTTCATGATTTCCTGGTAGGCGGAAACCAGCTTGTTGCGCACCTGCAGCAGGGCCTGGAACGACACGCTGGACTTTTCCATCGCCACCATCACCTCGGAGAGCTGCACGTTGGGATCGCCCTTCTGGAAGGCCTCCTTCAGCCGCGCCGCCTGCTGCTGGGTCTCGTTGACCTTGTCGATGGAGGTCTTGAGCAGCTCGGCGAAACCGCCGCCCGCGCCTTCGGCCGGGCCGGCCTGCGGCGGCAGCCCCTTGGCCTGTGCCGCCAGCATGCGCATCTGCGCCAGCACCTGCTCGGGGGTGATGGTGTTGCTCATGGATGTCTTCCTCCGTCGGTTGAGGCTGTTCACCATCCGCCGGCGCCATGACGCCGGCGGAGACCTGCTCCGTGAAAACCTGTATCCCGGCCGGCCTCGGTTCAGGCCGACTGGGCGTCGAACTCGCCCGGTATACTCAGGCCCGCCTCGCGCATGCGGGCCAGCTTGTAGCGCAGTGTGCGCTGCGAGATGCCCAGCTTCTCCGCGGTGAGCTTGCGGCTGCCGCGCACGCTGCGCAGGGTCTCGATGATGATGTCCCACTCGCGCCGGCGCAGGTCGGCATTGAGGCCGTCGGCGGCCCCGCCCGCCGCCGCATCCGCGGCCGCCGATGGCGCCGGCGGTGCCGCCGGACCCTGCTCGAAGTGCAGGTCGGCGGCACGGACCTCGCCGCCCTCGCACAGCACCAGGGCCCGCTGCACCACGTTCTCCAGCTCGCGCACGTTGCCCGGCCAGCCGTGCCCCTCCAGTGCCGCCGCGGCGTCTTCGGCCAGCACCGGCACCGGCATGCCGGCGGCGCGGGCATGGCGCGCCAGCAGGGCCCGGGCCAGGGGCAGGATGTCCTCGCGCCGCTCGCGCAGGGGCGGCACGTGGAGGGGAAACACGTTGAGGCGATAGTAAAGATCCTCGCGGAAGCGGCCCTCGGCCACCGCCCGGCGCATGTCGCGGTTGGAGGTGGCCAGCACCCGCACGTCCAGGGCGATGGTGCGCTGTCCGCCCAGGCGCTCCACCTCCCGCTCCTGCAGCACCCGCAGCAGCTTGGCCTGCAGGCCCAGGTCCATCTCCGAGATCTCGTCCAGCAGCAGGGTGCCGCCCTGGGCCTGCTCGAACTTGCCGGGACAGGCCTTGTAGGCGCCGGTGAAGGCACCCTTCTCGTAGCCGAACAGGGTGGCTTCCAGCATGTTCTCCGGAATGGCCGCACAGTTGATGGCCACGAAGGGGCCGTCCGCACGCGGCGAGTGGCGGTGGATGTAGCGGGCCAGGACCTCCTTGCCGGTGCCGCTCTCGCCGGTGATCATCACCGTGACCCCGCGCGCGGCCACCTTGCGCGCCAGCGCCGCCAGCTCGCGGCTGGCGGCCGACTCCCCCACCAGCTCGTCGCCCGCGGTGCGCGGGGCGGCGTAGCGTTCCACCATGTTCACCAGGACCTCGGCCTCGAAGGGCTTGACCAGGTAGTCCACCGCGCCCTCGCGCATGGCCGCCACCGCCTTCTCCACCGTGGCGTAGGCGGTCATGAGCATCACCGGCAGCTCCGGCTGCCGGGCGCGCAGCTCGCGCAGCAGGGCGTGGCCGTCCATGCGCTTCATGTGCACGTCGGAGACCACCAGGTCCACCGGTTGCCCGGCCACCAGCTTCAGGGCCTGCTCGCCGTCATCGGCCACCAGCACGCGGTAGCCTGCCAGCTTCAGGGTGTCGCCCAGCGCCTCGGCCAGGGCGGCGTCGTCTTCCACCACCAGTACGGTTCCTGTCGTCATGTCACACTCCCTGGTTGGCCCGTGCCCGCCGCCGTCGGGTGTCGCCGTCACGCCGCCCGGTGCCCGGCGCCCCGCTGCAGGTGGCCGGCAGGCGCAGGATGACGGTGGTCCCCCCCTGCCCCTCGGCCGGCGCATCCACCCACACCTCGCCGTTGTGGGCGCGGGCGATGGCCGCCACCACCGCCAGGCCCAGGCCGGTGCCCTCGGCACGGGTGGTGTAGAAGGGGTTGAATACCTTGTCGCGCTGGTCCTCGGCGATGCCGGGGCCGTTGTCGCGCATGACGATGTCCACCGCCGTGTCACCGGCGGCGGCACGCACCCCCACTTCCAGCACCCCGCCCTCGCCCATGGCCTGGACGGCGTTGTGGGCCAGG
>JALUTW010000094.1 GCA_027021685.1 Chromatiales bacterium
ACGATCCGCAAACACGCAGCTCAGCTCGCCCTCGTCGTTCAGTTCGAGCGTGAGGACGTCGGGCATGTCGTCCTCGGCCATGTACTGCAGCAGGCTGCGCGCAATTTCCGGCAGCAACTGCTGATCCACCAGCGCATTGACAAACCGGGCCCCGGTCTCGGTCTGGCGGCCCCGGGCCGCGAGATGGGCCAGCACCTCGCGCTGCACCCGGAATTCCATGTCGTGCGCGTCCTCGAGGCGCCGGGCCACCTGGTCCAGCTTGAGCGCCACCACCGAGGCCAGCGCCTCTTCGTCCAGCGGGCGGTAGGGCACCACCTGCATGCGGCCCAGGAGCGCCGGGGCGAAGTGGCGCAGCAGCACCGGCTGGACCGCCGCAATGAGCTCCGCGTTTCCGGGCGGCGTCCACGCGGCGGCATCCTCCGCTTCGTCTTCCGGCGGGCTGCACAGGGCCGTGATCTCCTCCGCGCCCAGATTGGAGGTCATGATGATGATGGTGTTCTTGAAATCGATCTCGCGCCCCTCGCCGTCGCGCATGAAGCCGCGGTCGAACACCTGGTAGAAGAGATTCATGACATCCGGGTGGGCCTTTTCCACCTCGTCCAGCAGCACCACCGAGTAGGGGCGCTGGCGCACGGCCTCGGTGAGCACGCCCCCCTCGCCGTAACCCACGTAGCCGGGCGGAGAGCCCTTGAGCTGGGAGACGGTGTGGGCCTCCTGGTACTCGCTCATGTTGATGGTGATGAGAAACCGCTCGCCGCCGAACAGCTCCTCGGCGATGGCGCGCGCGGTCTCGGTCTTGCCCACGCCCGAGGGTCCGGCGAGCAGGAACACCCCCATGGGACTGTCGCTGCTCTTGAGCCCGGCACGCGCGGCCCGCACCGCCCGCGCGATGGCGGCGATGGCCTCGTCCTGGCCCACCACGCGGGCGCCGATGCGTTCCTCGAACCGGGTGAGGGCCGCGAGGTCGTCCCGCACCATGCGCCCCACCGGGATCCCGGTCCAGTCGGAGATGACCCGGGCAACGGCATCGGCGTTGACCTCGGGCTGCACCAGCGGTACCTCGCCCTGCAGCTCCTGCAGCCGTTCCCGCACCTCGCGCGCCCGGGCCTCGTCCCCCTCGCCGGTGCCGCGGCCGTCGATGACGGCCTGGCCGTGCTCCCGGATGCAGCTCACCAGCTCCTGCTCGGCCTCCCACTGGGCCTGGCATTCCTGCAGGCGCCGGCGGGTTTCCTCCAGGTCGGCCTCCAGCGCCTGCACCAGGCGGTCGTCCACCGGCAGGCCGTGCTCGCGTTCCGCGCGCAGGTGGGCCAGCCGGCGCTCCAGGTGGGCGGCGTGGCTTTCCGCCGCCTCCACCTCGGCCGGCCGTGCCGCCTGCCCCATGCGGATCCGGGCGGCGGCGGTGTCCAGCAGATCGATGGCCTTGTCCGGCAGGTAGCGGCCGTTGATGTAGCGGCTGGACAGCCGCACCGCCGCCTCAATGGCGTCGTCGGTGATGAGGATGCCGTGGTGCCTCTGGTACCGGTCCTTGAGTCCATGGAGCATGACCATGGCGTTCTCTTCCGAGGGCTCGTCCACCTTGACGAGCTGGAAACGCCGCTCCAGCGCCGCGTCCCGTTCGAAGTACTTCTTGTACTCCGACCAGGTGGTGGCGGCGACGGTGCGCAGCTCGCCCCGCGCCAGGGCGGGCTTGAGAAGATTCGCGGCATCGCTCATCCCCGCCTCGCCGCCGGCGCCGATGAGGGTGTGGGCCTCGTCGATGAACAGGATGACGGGGACCGGCGAGGACTTGACCTCGTCGATGACCTGGCGCAGGCGTTTCTCGAACTCGCCCTTGACCCCGGCCCCGGCCTGGAGCAGCCCCAGGTCGAGGGTGTGCAGGCGCACGCCCTTGAGGGCCTCGGGCACGCTCCCCTCCGCCAGCCGCAGGGCCAGGCCCTCCACCACCGCGGTCTTGCCCACGCCCGGGTCCCCCACGAGGATGGGGTTGTTCTTGCGCCGGCGGCTGAGGATGTCCACCATGAGCCGGATCTCGTCGTCGCGGCCCAGGACCGGATCGATGCCTCCCTCGGCCGCCTTGGCGGTGAGATCCTCGGTGAACCGGGCCAGGGCCGAACCGTCGCCCTGTCCCCGCCGGCCGCGGCCGCCGTCCCCGGCCCTTGCCCTGGTCCGGGGCCGGCCCGCCTCCGCCGGCCGGGGCGCGGGCCGGGTCCAGGCGGGTTCCCGCGAGCCTTCCAGGATGGTGCGATGCTCCGCCCGCAGGGTATCCAGGTTCACCTTTTCCAGGGCCAGGAATGCCGTGCCCGGCAACACCGGCGCCAGCTCCACCAGCGCGTCCACCAGCGCCACGCCGCGGATGCATTCCAGCCCGTAATGGAGCGAGGCGGCGGTCCACGCCTTCTCCAGCCACTGGAACAGCAGCGGCGAGAAGGCGGGCTTGCCGGTGTTGCCGGCCCGCTGCCGGGCCAGGTTCTCCAGCATCCCCTGCCAGAGTTCGTCCACATCGACGTGGAAGTGGGCGAAGATGCGATCGGCGTCGCCTTCGCCCTCCTCCAGCAGCTTGATCACCATGTGTTCGATGGTGACCTCGTAGTGGGTCCGGGCCGCCGCGAACTCCGCCGCCGCCTCCAGCGCGTGGGCGCTGAAATCGTGCAACCGTCCCAGCAGGGTCTTCAACTGCTTCTGCTTCACCTCGCTGCTTCCTCCCGCATTGTGGATCCCGTCAGGCCACCATGGGCAGCGGCTCCCGCTGCTCCTCGGCCTCGGGACGATCCCCTTCCCCGGCGAAGTAGCTGGCGCCGGAGATCCTCAGCAGGTAGTGCCCGTCCGACGCCCCGCCCAGCCAGGTGGTCCAGCCCAGCACCAGGTCCCCGCCCAGTGGCGGCGCGGCATCGGCCTCCGGCGCCACCTCCAGCACCACGTCGAATGCCAGCGTCGGATCCAGGTAGCGCTCGACGAGACGGGCCAGCTCGCGGGCCCGCGGCCGGCCCGGCATGAGCGAGCCGGCCAGGACAGTGTTCACGGGGCCGATATGGATGTTCACCCTCCCGCTTACATCGAGCACCGCGTCGCCCAGGATGGTGTTGTCTCCCAGTGCCATGGCGTCTTCGCCCTCGCTCCCGAGGCGTGCCCGTTGATCCAGCCGAACCCAGCGCGGGACGAACTGCTCGACCCTCACCGGAACCTGCCCCAGGTACTCGCTCAACATGCCGCCCAGCGCGGACGCGCTGCGCACCCGCGCTCCCATGGGGCCGCTGAAGCCCAGTTCCTCGCCTTCGTCCTCGTCGATGGACTGGCCGGACAGGGCGGCCAGGTAGGCAAGATAGTGCGGTTCTTCCTCTTCCAGCTGGATCTGCGGGCGGTATTTCTTCCAGGCCAGATAGAACAGCGCGTAGAGGCGGTGCGAGAAGATGTCGAGGAACGCGCGCAGCAGGGCACTGGACTCGTCATCCCGCGCAACCCAGCCCGGAATGTAGGTGGGCAGGGGGGCATCCACGCCGTAGAGTCCCATGAAGTTGAGTTCCATCTCCAGCCGGCCGTTCTCCTGCAGCCGCAGGCGCCGGATGTCGGCGGCCGGGAAGCTGATCTCGGGCGCCGGCCTGAGCCGCAACCGCTCATCGAGCTTCCCGCCCACGGCGCCGCCGCCTTCCCACAGCCGCTCCAGCAGCCGCAGCGCCTGGAAGAACTCGAAGCGCGGCGCCGACTCCAGCAGCTCCCGGATTACAGCGGGGAATTGGTGCCCTGTATCGGTTCCCATGTGAACTCCCGGTTGGACGGGTGGCACACCACGCGGGTCTGCACGAAACAGTTGACCGCCGCGTACATGCTGAAGAAATGGTGCAAGACCGACCCGAACAGATGAATGTCGTCCCGCGAGAGGTAATGGTCCTCGTGCAGCGTCAGGCGGATGTCCAGCCCCCGCATCAGCGCCCCGCGCCGGACCCGCTCCACCGGCTCCACCTCGATGTCCCGCAGGCCCTCGATGCGGAGGCGGTTCTGTTCGTCTCCGCTCCAGTCGTAGAGGGACAACACGCGGCGCAGCGTGTCGAGCGAGGTGAAGGTGCTGTAATTCAGCGACAGGTGGGAAATGAGTTCCCACTGGAAGCGCTCCCGCTCCGGCGGCTCCAGGGCCCGGCTCGGGCGGGTCAGGTTGGTGGCGCTGGCATAGGACGGGAAGTCCTTGGCCCGGCCGGTGATGTGGCCCTCCTTGAGGTAGCGCCGCGGATAGCCGCCGTTGGTGGCGGTGATTTCGACCGACACCATCTCGGGGCGGTATTCCTTCGTGCCGCCCAGCGTGAGGTAATACTTCGGCCGCGCCGTCCCCTCCTGGCGCCGGTAGACGTGGAAAAACCTGCCCTGCCTCCGCCGGTGCCGGAAGCTCTGCATGGGCAGGTACTCCTGCTGCCCGCCCCTTTCCGCGTCGATGCCCACCACGCGATCGACGCTGTAGACCTGCATGCCCTCCTTCACGCTGGCATCGGCCACCACGGCATAGGCAGTCCGCCGGTGATCGACCCGGATGGGTTCGGCCGTCCACGCGAACAGGTTGACGGCCGGCGCGCAATGGAGGCGGAAGTTTTCCTCACTCAGCTTGTGGTCCCGCGGCGTCACGCCGCTCACCAGGATCTCCACCTCGAACTCGCGGCAGCCGCGCGGCCAGGGGACGCCCTCCAGTCCGTGCAGGGTGACGAACATGTAACGATCGCGGAAGCAGAAATAGTCCTGCAGGAGATGGAACCCGTAGAAGCTGCGGCCGGAAATGGGCACCATGGCATCCTCGCCATCCATGTGGGCCGGACGCACCGCTTCCTGTCCGCCCAGTTCCGTCGGCGTGGACGTGGGCTGGTCCGGCAGGTGCACCCGCACCCGCCGCACCCCGCCGGTCAACTGGTGATGCAGCCACAGGGCCAGGGCCGGATCCGCCTTGAGATGTATCTTGAGCGCGGCCAGGTCCAGGTCCCCGACCTCGATCCCGGGATCGGTGCGGAAACCGAGCCGGAACCGGGTCCCGCCGCCCGAGGGCTCGTCCAGTTCCAGGGAGGCGATGCGCAACGGATTGAGCACCACCGGGGCCGTGGTCCGGAACCGGCACTGCACCTTGCCTTCGTCCGGGTCACCGACCAGGTCGCTCATGACCCGGGTCCCCCGTGCAAGGCACTGGGGACTCTGGAGCAGGCCCTTCTTGGGCTCGAATTCCATGATGGTGGCGGAGGGGTACGGGCGCAGGAAATGGGGCCACAGGTGGTTGAGCAGCGTCTCGCTGATCTCGGGGATGTCGTCCTCGATGTGGCTCCGGATCTGGGCCGTCAGGTAGGCCATGCCCTCCAGCAGGCGCTCGATGTACGGGTCGCGGTCCTTGACGTCCGCCAGGTTGAGCATTCCGGCCTGTTCCGGATATGCCTCGGCGAACTCCTGTGCCGATTCGTGCAGCCGCCGCAGCTCGGCCTCGTACAGATCACGCATCACTCCGGCTCCTGCTGCCGTTCCTGCTGGCGGCGCGGCCGCACCTCGGCCGCCCTGCCGTTGTAGAAATAGGTGTCGAAACGCACTTCATGCCCGCTGGACAGCCGCGCATCGATATTCACATGCAGAACGCGGGCGCCCTTCTTGATATCGCCCGTTCTCACCTGCACGTCCACCAGCCTGGGCTCGTAGCGCAGAATGGTGTTGCGGATGTTGTCCACCAGGTCATTGATGGTGTAGGGCAGCCCCTCGTACACCGGGCCGATGTCCGGCAATCCGTAATCCGGGAGGTGCTGGAGCGATCCCCGCCGCGCATTGAGCAGCCGGGTCAGGTGATCCTGGACGCTCCGGCGCACGTCCGCCACGCCGGCCACCGGTGGCACGGGGCTGCCATCGGCGTACTCGCCGGTCAATACCTCGAACAGCGCGTGATGCATGGACAACACCAGAAGGAGTCGCGGGGCGGGCACGCGGCCCGCCCCGCGCCGAACTCACCGATCCTCGTTCCAGGAATCGGAGAATTCGATATTGCCGTCCGCATAGGTCCAGGTGATCTTGCCGTAGCGCAGGGCCACCTCTTCCAGATGAGGATAGCGCTCCTTGTCCAGGTCCTTGGTGTTGTACATCACCGGCTTGATGGACGTGATCTTCACGTTCTCCAGCTTGTGGGTGAAGTACTCCACCTCGCGGCCCGAGGGGTCGATCTTGTACCAGCGCAGAACGACCTCCTTGAGGGTCTGGCCGTTGGAGCATGCCTTGTACAGGTAGGGCGAGGATGCATCGAAGGCCTTGGTGATCACCATGGGCTCGTGCTTCCGGGTACCCGTCAGCTCGCCGGTGTCATTGTCGGTGGGAATGCGGACTTCGTGCTTGAACTCGATGACCTCGATGGAGCCTTCCCGTCCCACCGCCGTGACGTCACCATCGATGGGCTTGCCCTGGTCGTCCTTAATCCAACAATAGGCTGGTGTAGCCATGTTACCTCCTTATCAGCTTTACTGTTGACACATACACAACAACCGGATGCCGACGCATCCTGTTCCTTTGGACCACCCGCGGGGGGAACAGGGGCCCACCAAACCACTTCCTGTGCAACCACGCATCCGGTGCTCGACTTGCAGCACCAGACTGTCCGGCTCCGCCCGCCCTTCCCTGGCGGGCGTGCCGCCACCGTCAGTCGGTGACAGGCATCTGGGACACCAGCGACAGCCTCACGTCCACGCCTTCGATCTGGAAGTGCGGCATGACGTACAGGTTGACGCTGTAGAAGCCCGGGTTCTCCGGGATCTCCTTGACCTCCACCCGGCCGTCCCGCAGGGGATGGCTGGAAATGAGCTCCGGCTCCGGGTCGTTCATCTTGGTGACCAGGGTCTGGATCCAGTCGTTGAGCTCATCCTCCAGCACCTTGCGGCTCTTGGTGGAGCCGATGTTCTCCCGCTGCAGCACCTTGAGATAATGGGCGAGGCGCGAGACCAGGAAGATGTACGGCAGGCGGGCATTGACCCGGCTGTTGGCGGTGGCCTCCTCGGTCTCGTACTCGGCCGGCTTCTGGGCGGAGTTGGCCGAGAAGAAGCAGGCGAAGTCGCTGTTCTTGTAGTAGCTCAGCGGAATGAATCCCAGCTCGGCGAACTCCAGCTCCCGGGTCTCCGGAATGAGGATCTCCGTGGGGATCTTGCTCTGGAGGCCGCGGCCGGCGTCATAGAGGTGAATGGGCAGGTTCTCCACCTTGCCGCCGGACTCCGGCCCGCGGATCTGGACGCACCAGCCGTTCTCCTTGAAACTGCGCGCCATGTTGGCGGCAAAGGCAAATGCGGAGTTGCCCCACAGGTAGTTCTCGTGCCCCTCGGCGTTGACCTGCTCCTCGTAGTTGAACGCCCGCACCGGGTTGTTGTCCTTGCCGTAGGGCAGGCGCAGCAGGAAGCGGGGCAGGGTCAGGCCGATGTAGCGCGCGTCCTCCGACTCGCGGAACCCCTTCCACCGGATGTACTCGGCTCGGTCCATGTACGTCGCCAGGTCGTGGATCTTGGGAATCTCGTCGATGTTGTCCTTGAGGAAGAACTTGGCGCCCACCGAGGCCAGGAACGGTGCGTGGGTGGCCGCGGAGACCCGGGAGACCTCCGTCAGCAGCCCGATGTCCTGGGCCGAGGCGTCGAATTCGTAGTTGGCGATGATGGCCGACACCGGCTGGCCGCCCGGCATGTCGTACTCCTGCACGTAGAGGTGCTTGTACAGGCCGGACTGGGTGGTGTCCGGCGACTCCTCGAAGTCCTCGCGCAGGTCGTCCTTGGCCACGTCCAGGATCTCGACCTTGATGTTGGCCTTGAAGTCGCACCGCTCCACCAGGTACTTGAGCCCCCGCCAGGTGGACTCGATCTCCTGGAACCGGGGATGGTGCAGGATCTCGTCGAGCTGGCGGCTGATGGTGGCGTCGATGCGGGCGATGTGCCCGTCCAGCAGTGCCTTGTCGATGCGTTCCACCGTGCCGCTGGACTCCATGATGACTTCCAGGAACACCTGGAGCGCGGCGTTGAGGCGTGCATTGCGATCGGCCTCGGCCATGGCGCGCACGTTGGCGAACACGCCGAGATCGATGCCCTGCTCCACCGGCGAGATGTCCACCAGGCGGCTGAGGCGCTCGTACACGCCGCCCTCTTCCTGCTCCTCCACCTGAGCGGCAGAGGCCTTTGCCTGTTTCTGAGTTGCCATGATGCTTACCTCTCTGGTGTCCGTCGGATGCACGCCGTCAGGCGGTGGTCTCGTCTTCCGCCGCCTCGGGCGCCTCCGCTTCTCCGCCCTCGGCCCGGTTCAGCGGGGCGAGCTGGTCGAGCTGCTCCTTCAACCCCTGGAGCTCGGGCTGGCTGGCGACGATGCGCTCCAGCTCGCGCCGGAAGTTGCCGTTGTCCAGCAGGTTGGCCTTGAGATCCTTGAGCAGATTGCGCATGGCCAGCAGGTTCTTGATCTGCGGGACCTGGTTGGCCACCTGCTCGGGGTGAAAGTCCTTTATTTCCTCGAACGTGAGATCCACCTCGATCTCGGTCCCGTCGTCGGCGATGGCGTTGGGCACGGTGAACTTTGCCTTCGGCGCCAGGTCCCTCATCACGCCCTCGAAATTCTCCTTGTGGATGTTGATGCGCTTGCGTTCCGCGAGGCGCCCCTTGGCCTGGCCGGCGCTGAAATCGCCCAGCACCAGCAGCTTGAGCGGCAGCTCGGTCTTCTTGCGGGCCCCGCCGGTTTCCACATCCAGGGTGATGTTGACCCGCGCCTTGGGGATCTCGTTCTGGTAACTGTCTGCCATGGTATTGCTCCTCAACGTTCGTCCGGCATCGCCGGGTTACGGGCCGCCTGGCCCCGGATGATTCCGCGCCTTACCCCGCACCCCGCGCCTCCACCAGCTGGGCCGCGTGGAACAGGTCGGTCCGGCACATGGCCGCCGTGGCCTGTGCCATGCGCCTTTCGAGGTCGTCCCTGGCCTCCTCCGGCGCCTCCGCCAGGGCCTGGCGCAGCGCGTCCTGCTGGTGCCTGGCCAGCGTCAGGGCCAGCTCCGCGTCCCACGACGCGAGGTGGCGGGACTCGGCCTCGGCCATGAGCTGGTCCAGCGCCGGCAGGGCGAGATCGGCCCGGCCGTGCTGCAGGCACAGCACCGCCTGCTCCATGCGCAGGCGGAACTGATCGCGGTAGCTGAAGTTGCCGGGCTCGGCCAGCACCGCCAGGCCGGCGACCAGCGATTCCCCGGCCGCCTCCCGGGCCCGGGTCACCAGCTCGTTGATGAGCTTGTCGCTGTCGCGCTTCTCGAGCAGGTTCACGGTCCCCTGCGAGCGGAGCCCGTCCAGCCAGCCCAGGGTCTCGCCGCTGGCAAAGGGGGTGCCGTCGTCGTACCGGCATTCCGGCAGGGCCGGCAGGCGCCGCAGCAGGGCCGCGGTCTCGGCCTCCACCAGCGCCGCCAGGTCCGGGCGCTGCATGCCGCGCGCCGCCTGCACCGCCAGCCACTGGAGATCCAGCGAGATATGGGCGCCCGGTTCCATGAGCATGGCCTCGCACAACCGCCACGCGGCCTCGTGCGCGCCCTGGGCCAGGTTGTCCCGGATCTCGGACAGGCCGGCGGAACGCGGGGCGGGAATCCGGGTCCGGCCGTCCTGTTGCGGCGGCAACTGCAGTCCGCCCCACTGCACCGCCCGGGCGAGGGCGGCGGCGCGGGCGAAATCGCCCGCATCCTGCAGATAGCCCAGCAGCTCGCGAACCCGGCGCATGAAGTCCTGTTCCGACGCGGGCCGTGCACCCAGTTCCACCGCGGGAGCCGGCCGGGGCTCGGCGGCCGCCGCCGGGGCCTCCTCGGCCGGGTCGTCCTCTTCACCTCCGCCTGCCGCATCGCCGGCCGGGGCCTCGGGCTCGGGCTCCGGCGCATTGCGCCGGGCCTGTTCCAGCACCGCCCGGGCGGAGGTCCAGGGCTCCGGCGCCGGTTCCACCAGGGTCGCCGCCAGTTCGTTGAAGCGGTCCACCGCGGCCTGCACCCGCTCCACGTCCTCGCGCGTGGCCCCCTCCAGGGCCTGCTCCATGTAGGCCAGCAGCTTGGGATGGTCCACCCACTGCAGCGCGTTGCGGCGCGCATTGTCCCTGGCCGGAAAGCAATAGCGCCCGAAGCGTTCCATGAGCCCGCAGTACAGGGCCAGCCCGTCCTCCAGGCCGCGGAGCCCGTGCACATAGGTGGCCGCCAGCAGGTAGTAGCCGGCAGCGCGCAGGTCCTTGCCCGTCTCCGTGAGCACCCGGCGGGCGTTCTCCAGCACCGCCTCGTAGTCGTTGCCCTGGCGCAGCTCGATCTGCTCCTTGGCCAGGTAGAACGCATCCGAGTACAGCGGGTCCTCGCCCGTTTCCACCGGGCCGGGGATGGGAGCGAGCAGCTCCTCAATGTGGGGCGGCAATGCGGCCTCCACCACCGGGCCGGAGTCCGGCGCGTCCGCCGCCTGCACTTCCAGCGCCGCTTCGCTCATTGCAGGACCTCCCGCGAACGCCAGTGGTGCAGGGCATCCACCAGCAGCATGTCGTCGGCCTCCACGATGTGGCGCATGGCCGAGACGTCGCCGGGCTCGTTTTCCATTTCGTGGATCACGTCCAGCACCGATCCGTCGTGCTTGCGCGGCTCCACCAGGTTGCCGAAGTAGGACGGCGGCACCGGGCGGAAAAAGACGGTGACCCGGGGCGGAAATCCCGGTGCCGCCTCGTTCCAGAAATACTGCCCGTGCCAGCGGCGCCCGCTGAGAATCGTTTCGCAGAGCTGAACCCAGAACACCACGTACGGCGATGGCTCGGCCCGGCTGGGCAGGGGCAGGCGCATGCCCCAGTGGACCCGCTGCGGCGTGCGCCGGGCCACGGTGTGCAGGGCCGAGACCAGGGTGCGCACGAAGGCCGCCCGCGTTTCGGTGCCGGCGCCGGGCAGGATCTCGTTCCAGAACTCGCCCATGCGGATGTCGCCCAGCAGCGACATCTCCGCGTCCAGCAGGTCGCGCCGGCACACCTCCCCGCAGAGCTGGCCCGCGACGTCGAGGGTGGACGTGAGCACCCCCAGGTGTGCGCCCTCCCAGTTGCGCGCCGTGACCTGCTCCAGCGCCTCGAAGAAATCCGCCCGCGCCAGCGGGACCACCGCCTGCATCTCCTTGAACTCCGGATAGTCCATGGCGGCGAAGACCACGAAGGGATAGTGGCGCCCGCTCTTGTCCCGTCCCGGCAGGATCATGCCCGCCAGCGTCCGCTCGTCTTCGCCGCCGGTCCAGACGAAGCGGTAGCGGGGCAGGGATTCGAGCACCCGCTTCCAGTCGTCCCCGAACTTGCGGCTCATCAACATGACCCCGTCATGGATCCAGCCATCCAGGGCCACCACTTCACGGGTCGAGACGTTGTGCTTGATGAAATCGGCATGGACCGGCATCTTGCCGAAACACCCCACCACGTCCCGCGTCGCCACGGACGCCGCCGCACCGTTGTCCCGGTTGAGAAAGCCGAACATGTCTACTCCTTTCTTGCCAGTCTCGTCCCTGTGGTGATGGCCGCCATCCTCTCGGGCATCACCAGGCCGCGCATGAGGCCGGGTTGAAAGACGTTGTTGTAGCGGTCCGCCTTCACCTTGAACCGGACCTTGACCGGCCGGCCGTTGGCTGCCTTCATGGTCCACTCGGAGAGGTACTGGGCACCCCGTTCCCGCACCACCCGGGCCTTGCGGAACAGGTGGAACAGGCCCCACAGGCCGTGCTCGGTCATCTCGGCGCGAAGATTCTGCTTCTCGGACACGCCGATGACCCGGGCCCCGCTGCGATTGGCCTCGCCCGGCCAGGTGAACCGCCGCCATTCCTGGGGCTCGTTGCGGTAGCGGTACATCTGGCCGTTGGTCTCCAGCAGGATCTCGCTCAGCCCCGGCGTGGGCATGGGATAGAGGTAGAAGGTCACGCTGGGCTGGTCGCTGCCCCGGCGGAACAGGCCGCGGGTGATGCGCGCGCTGCGGTTGAGGGCGCTGAGGAAGCTGCGCTCGAACTGCGGGCCCACGTCGAGCCAGCGCCGCTCGCGCCACCGGCTGCGGTTCCGCACCAGGTAGGGGCCCAGGTGGTTCTCCACGAACGACCACAGGATGCCGTCACGGGGCCGGAAGAACTCGGCCACGTCGTCGATGGCCACGTCCGGTCCGCGGGAGGAGAAGGGAAAGCGGCCCCGGATGCGCTCGTCGTACTCGCGCACCACCATGTTGACCCATTTCTGCTGGACCTCGCGCATGCCCGAGGCCAGGATGACCCGCCACGACTCGCGCACCGGTTTCATGAGCAGCGGCTCGATGGCCTGCCGGGTGCGCATGCCGGTGCCGTTGAGGATGCCGGTGGTGGTCACCCAGGCCTTGTACAGCTCGGTGTTGCCGCCGCGCCCGGACAGGATGCTGGCCGCCACCATCTCGGCCTCGCGATCCCGCTCGGTGGACCCGCGCAGGCGGTCCAGCTCGGCCTGGACCCCTGCCAGGGCCATGAGGTACTGGTTGACCAGTTCGCTCACGGGTTTCTTCGGACTCGGCACCGCGAAGCGCCGCAGGTCATTGAAGGCCACATCCACCTCCGGCACCGGCGTGCGCGTGCGCCGGCCCTTCTCGTTCGGCTTGCCCACCTTGTCGAGCTTCCACTTGATCTCGTAGAGCGAGACGTTGTCCGCCACCACCTTCATGAGCTCTGCCAGCGGGCCCTCGGGGCGGGCCAGCAGGCGCAGGGTGCCGGCGGCGTCGCTGATGGAGGTGAAGTCCTGCAGCCGGATGGAGGCCAGGAACGCGATCCAGGTCCGGGCATACTCGTCGAAATAGAGCTGGCGGATCTCGCGCTCGAGTTCGGCGCGCAGCTCCTCGTCCATGGGGGCGGACGCCTCCTGCAGGGTCCCCAGCACCCAGTCGCCCCGGCTGGCGCCGCTGCTGACGATGGCCACCTCCCGCGAGACGAAGCTTTCCCAGCCCCGCCGCGTGAACACCACCGGCAGGACGTAGTCGCTCTCCAGCCGGCTCGCGCCGCGGCTCTTGAGCAGCCGGCCGAGCCGGGTCTCCTTGAGCAGCACCCGCCCCTTCTCGCGGATCTGGGCGTACAGGAGCTCGGGATTGGGGGGCGTGCGCAACTGGAGCCGCGCGGTCTCCACGTAATCGGGATTGGCCTTCCATGCCGCGGCGGCGAAGCGGTGCTCCGGCGGCAGGGTCATGCGGTCCAGGTACAGGCGGATGAGCCCCTTGGCGTCCGCCTCCGGCAGCTTCTCCAGCAGGGCCTGCTCCTCCGGGCCGGCCCCGGTGGCCAGCGTGGCCCGCCAGGTGGTGTAGAGCAGGGGCAGAATCTCGCCGGCCTGCAGGTGCTTGGGATCGGACAGCATCAGGTAGGCCTTGAGCGTGTTGTAGTAGTCACCCCGCAGGCGGGTGTGCTCGCCCTGGTCGGCCGCCGCCTCCCAGCGCCGGGCATAGTTCTGGAGCTGGGTCTCCAGCACCCGGGCCACCGGCACCAGGAACTGGCGGTGCAGCGCCGCCACCAGCAGTCCCTCCAGCGGCGCGGCCTGTTCCCGCGCCCGGTACAGGCCCAGGCGGAAGGCCCAGGTGTCGCGCTGGTCCTCGCTGCGCAGCGAGACGTAGTGGCGGTACAGCGCCGCCAGGGCCGTGGCCTGCTCCACCCGCGACCCCCGCTCGGCGGCGGCGCGCAGCTCCTCGGCGGCATCGGTGCCCGCCTTGAGGCGCAGTGTATTCTGGGTGAAGGCGGTGGACAGCAGCCCGGCGCTGACCATGATCAGGGCCACCGCCCCCAGCATGGTGGCGGTCTTGAGTGTGCGGGTGATGAGCCGCTTGCGCCGTCCCATGAGCAGGTCCCGCGGCGCCCGGAAGATCACATCCTGCAGCAGCTCCGTGATGAAGTAGCTCTTCTCGGTCCGCGGCGGTTCTTCCTTCTGCTCCACGTAGCCGAAGGCCTGGCGCAGGTTGCCCACGATGCGCTGCAGCGGCTTGCCCTCCTGGGTGCCGCTGGTGAAGTAGATGCCCTTGAAGTTGGGCCACTCCTGGTAGGGGTTGTCCTTGAACAGGAGATTGATGAACTCCATGAGCCGGTCGGCGGCCGCCTGGAACTGCGCGGGGAAGTCGAAGATCTCGGCCTTGACCGCGTGGTTGCGCTGCAGGGCCAGCTTGCGGATGCGCAGCTCGCACAGCTTGGCGTAGAGTTCGTCGAACAGCGCCCCGATCTTCTCGGCCGGGTCGTCGCCGGGGCGCAGCCCCTCGATATAGGACCCCCATACCTGGTGGCGCTCCTTTTCACTTAGTTCCCCGAAGTACGCCTGGAATCCATTCAGCAGATCGCACTTGGTGAACACCAGGTACAGGGGAAACAGGAAGCCCAGGTGGTTGATGAGTTCGTCCACCCTGTCCCGAATGACCTTGACGTGCCATTCGAGAGCATCCTCGTCGGCGGTGAGGATGTCGGCAATGCTGATGGCGACGATGATGCCGTTGATGGGCATCCGGCGCCGGTGCTTCTTGAGCATCTGGAGGAAGGCGATCCACTCCTCGCGGTCGGAATCCTCCGTGGTATAGCGCCCGGCGGTGTCCAGGATCACGGCCTGGTCCGAGAACCACCAGTCGCAGTTGCGGGTGCCGCCGAAGCCCTTGATGTCCACGTCGTCGGCATGGGCATACGGAAAATGGAGTCCGCTGTTGCGCAGCAGGGTGCTCTTGCCCGCCGCCGAGGGCCCGATGATCATGAACCAGGGCAGCGCGTAGAGCGCCGCGGTGCCGCGGTGCTTGAGGCCCAGTTCCGAGGTCTTGAGCGAGGCGATGGCCTCGGACATCTTCTTCTGCAGGGCGGCGATGTCCGCCTGGCGCGCATCACTGCCGGCCTGGGCCTCCATGTCCTTCTGCAGGCGGGCGCCGCGGCGGCGCGCCAGCAGCCAGCTGATGCCCACGTACAGCAGCGCCACGGCGGCGATGCCGGCGATGATGATGAGCCGGACCGTGGTGTCCCTGAGGCCCACCATGGGCCCGGCGAACCAGACCAGCGCCATGAGCGCGAAGACGCCGATGAGGGTGCTGCCCGCGCGGCTCAGCACGAAATTGCGCACATACCCGAACAGGATCTGCATCATGGCGCATCCCTCCGGGTGCCCGCATAGACCGCACGGTAGGAAGCAGGATCCACGTCCTTGTGGAGGGCGGCGATGGCCGCCACGCTCTCTTCGGTCATCCTGTCGGTGACGTAGGAGTAGCCGACGTAGGTGAAGAACACCGCGGCCGCGGTCACGGTGCCGATGACCCAGTACGGGATCTCGTTGCGCGCCCGGGTGAAGGCCGTTTCCCTGGGCAGGCCGCGCGGCGACAGGCGCAGGCTGCGGGT
>JALUTW010000095.1 GCA_027021685.1 Chromatiales bacterium
GCCTGCTCACCCGCGGCGAGACCGACCCGGCACTGGGGCTGACCGCTTCCCAGTTCGAGTACACCCGCAAGCTGGAAAAGGAGTACGTGCGCCGCATCGAGAACATCCTCGGCCCGGTGGTGGGGCTGGAGAACCTGCGCGCCCAGGTGGCGGTGGACGTGGACTTCACTATCACCGAGCAGACCCAGGAACTCTACAACCCGGATCAGCCGGCGGTGCGCAGCGAGCAGCGGTTCGAGGAGACCACCACCGGCGAGGAGCCGGCGCAGGGCGTCCCCGGCGCGCTGTCCAACACCCCGCCGGCCGCCGGCCGGGCACCGGAGAAGGCCGCCGCTGCCGCCGCGGCCGGCGACACCGGCGGCCCGCCCCTGCGCAAGCGCTCGCGCTCCACGCGCAACTACGAGCTGGACCGCACCATCAGCCACACCCGGCGCATCCCCGGTGCCGTGCGGCGGCTGTCGGTGGCGGTGGTGGTCAACCACAAGCCGGCGCCCGCCGCCGCCAAGGGCAAGGACAAGAAGGGCAAGGGCGGTGCGGCCCAGCGGGTGCCGCTGACCGACGAGGAGATCAAGCGCCTCACCGCCCTGGTCAAGGACGCGGTGGGCTTCAACGCGCTGCGCGGGGACACCGTCAACGTTATCAACGTGCCCTTTGCTCCGCCGCCGGAGGTGGAGCCGCTGCCGGAGCCGCCGCTGTGGAAGCAGCCCTGGGTGCTCACCCTGGCCAAGCAGGTGGCGGCCGGAGTGGCGGTGCTGCTGGTGATCTTCGGCGTGCTGCGGCCGGTCATGCGCAACCTGGCCAGGCAGGCCGAGCAACAGCGCGCCGTGGTGCCGGCCGCGGGAGAGGAGGGCGAGGTCCTGGCCGACGACCAGGTGACCCTGAGCGGTGAGGAGGCACCGCGGCTGCCGCGCCAGCGCCAGGGCTACCAGGCCAACCTGGAGATGGCCAAGAACGCCGTGCAGCAGGATCCCAAGCTGGTGGCCCAGGTGATCAAGAACTGGGTCGGGAATGAATGACGGGTTCTAGGTTCTAGCCGCTGGGGGCTGGGCCCGGGGGCCGGGTCCCCGGGAGAAAGGAGGGACGATGGCAGGAGAGTCGCAGTCGAAGCTGGCCGGGCCAGAGCGCGCCGCCGTGCTCCTGCTCACCCTGGGCGAGGAGGCGGCGGCCGAGATCATGAAGCACATGTCGCCCAAGGAGGTGCAGAAGGTGGGCGAGGCCATGGCCTCGCTCAACCACGTGCCCAAGGACACTGTGGGCGAGGTGCTGGAGACCTTCTGCGACGCCCTCGACGAAGAGACCTCGCTGGGCGTGGGCAACGAGGAGTACCTCAGGCGGGTGCTGGTCAACGCCCTGGGCCAGGACAAGGCCGGCAGCCTCATCGACCGCATTCTCATGGGGCGCCATTCCAAGGGGCTGGAGGCCCTCAAGTGGATGGAGCCGCGGGCGGTGGCCGAGATCATCCGCCTGGAGCACCCGCAGATCATCGCCATCGTGCTGTCCTACCTCGACCCCGACCAGGCCGCCGAGGTGCTGGCCGCACTGCCGGAACGCATGCGCCCCGACATCGTCATGCGCATCGCATCCCTCGACGGCATCCAGCCGTCGGCCATCCACGAGCTGGACGAGATCCTGGAAAAGCAGTTCTCCGGCGGTACCAGCAACGTGCGCTCGTCCAGCGTCGGCGGGGTCAAGACCGCGGCCAACATCCTCAACTTCATGGACAGCGCGCTGGAGGCGCAGATCATGGACCAGATCCGCGAGAACGACGCCGAGATGGGGCAGGAGATACAGGACTTCATGTTCGTGTTCGACAACCTGGTGGACGTGGACGACCGCGGCATCCAGGCCCTGCTGCGGGAGGTCTCGTCCGAGACCCTCATCGTCGCCCTCAAGGGCGCCGACGAGGCGGTGAAGGAGAAGATCTTCAAGAACATGTCCAAGCGCGCCTCCGAGATGCTGCGTGACGATCTGGAGGCCAAGGGTCCCGTCAAGGTGAGCGAGGTGGAGGCGGCGCAGAAGGAGATCCTGGCCATCGCCCGCCGCATGGCCGAGTCGGGCGAGATCAGCCTGGGCGGCAAGGGCGGCGATGAGTACATCTAAGCCGGTACCGGACAAGGACGTCTCCGCCTACGAGCGCTGGGAGGCGCCGGTGGTGGACGCCGAGAGCCCCATCACGGCGGCCGAGGCGGAGTCCATCCACAGGCAGGCCTGGGAGGAAGGCTACGCCCAGGGCCACGCCGAGGGCATGAAGCAGGGCCTGCAGGAGGGGCGTGCCGCCGGCGAGGCCGAGATCCGCCAGCGCGTCGAGCTGCTGGACCAGGTGCTGAAGTGTCTCCAGGCCCCGCTGGAGCAGCTCGACCGCGAAGTGGTGGACCAGGTGACCGAGCTGGCGGTGGCGGTGGCCCGCCACATCGTGCGCCGCGAGCTGCACATCGACCCCGGGCAGGTGGTGGCGGTGGTGCGCGAGGCCATGGCCGCGCTGCCGGCCGGCGCCCAGGACGTGCGCATCTTTCTCCACCCGGAGGACGCGGTGCTGGTGCGGCAGGCCCTGTCGGTGGAAGACGACGGCGACGACGGCCGCCGGCCCTGGCGCATCGTGGACGATCCCGTGCTCACCCGCGGCGACTGCCGCATCCAGTCCGAGTTCTCCTACATCGACGCCACCCTCGAGCGGCGCCTGAACCGCATCATCGCCACCCTCCTGGGCGGCGAGCGCGAGGCCGACCGTGACGGCGATGACGGAACTTGATCGCAGCCCGCGCTGGCGTGATCTCCTGGCCCGCCGCCGGGCCCGGCTGCGCGATGCGCAGACCCTGGTGGTGGAAGGCCGGCTCATCCGCATGGTGGGGCTCACCATCGAGGCGGCCGGCTGCCAGGCCGCCATCGGCGCCCGCTGCGAGCTGGAGAGCACCAGCGGCCCGCCGGTGGAAGCGGAAGTGGTGGGTTTCGCCGGTGACCGGCTCTACCTCATGCCGGTGGCGCACATGCAGGGCATCGCGCCCGAGGCGCGGGTGGTGCCCACCGGCCGGGTCTATGCCGCGCCCGCCGGCGACGAGCTGCTGGGCCGGGTCCTGGGCGGCGACGGCCGCCCGCTGGACGGCGCCGGGCCGCTGGACGCCAGCGAGCGGGTGCCCCTGTCGGGCCACCCCATCAACCCCCTGGCCCGGGCCCCCATCAGCGAGCCGCTGGACGTGGGCGTGCGCGCCATCAACGCCCTGCTCACCGTGGGCCGCGGCCAGCGCATGGGCCTGTTCGCCGGCTCCGGCGTGGGCAAGAGCGTGCTGCTGGGCATGATGACCCGCTACACCACCGCCGACGTCATCGTGGTGGGCCTCATCGGCGAGCGTGGCCGCGAGGTCAAGGAGTTCATCGATCACATCCTGGGCCGCGAGGGCATGCAGCGCGCGGTGGTGGTGGCGGTGCCCGCGGACCAGACCCCCGTGATGCGCCTGCACGGCGCCTACCTGGCCACCG
>JALUTW010000096.1 GCA_027021685.1 Chromatiales bacterium
GCCGCCGGCGGCCGGCGCCGCGGCGGGTTCTTCCGGCGGCGGCAGATTGGCCTCCGGGGCGGGGGCCGTCTGCCCGGACGGCGGCGCCGGGGCACGGAACTGGTCCCGGCCAAACCAGGCCGCGGCCGCCGCCGCGGCCAGCACCAGCAACAGCAGCCACGGCCGGCGGCGGCGCTCCGGCGGGCGCACCGCAGGACCCGGCCGGGGGGTCGGGCGGGCCTGCGGGCGCGGCGCGGACGGCGGCGCGGCGCCCTCGGCCGGTTCGGCCAGGGTGGTGGCGGCGTAGTCGGTGGCGGCGGCCGCATCCAGCACCCCGCTGGCCTCGATCATGTCCAGCTGGAAATCGGGCAGGGCCTCGATGGCAGCCGCCAGCTCGCCGGCGCTCTGGTAGCGGTGCTCCGGCGACTTGGACATGCAGGTGTTGATGATGGGCTGGAACAGCTGCAGGGCCGAGGGCAGCAGGGGAATGGGATCGCTCACGTGGCGGATGCCCACCGCCACCAGGGAATCACCCTCGTAGGGCACCTGCCCGGTGAGGAGCTGGTAGAACACCACGCCCAGGTTGTAGATGTCGGAACGATGGTCCACCTTCTGTCCGGTGTGCTGCTCCGGGCTCATGTAGTAGGGCGTGCCCATGGCCTGGCGGGTGACGGTGGTCTGGCCGCTCAGGTCGCCGCCATGGGCGATACCGAAGTCGGTGAGAATGACGCGCCCGTCCTCGTGCAGCAGGATGTTGTCGGGCTTCACGTCCCGGTGCACCACGCCCTTGCGGCCGGCGAACTCCAGCGCCCGGGCCACCTCGCACACCACCCGCAGGCGCTCGCGCAGGGACAGGCGCGGGCCCGCATCCTTGAGGCTTTCGCCCGGGACGAACTCCATGGAGATGTAATGGTGCCGCTCGTAGACCCCGGCGTCGTAGACGGTGATGATGTTGGGGTGGGACAGGCGGCTGACGATGCGGGCCTCGCGCAGGAAACGCTCGGAGAAGGCGGCGTCGGCGGCAAACTCGGTGGCCAGGACCTTGAGCGCCACCTCGCGCCCCACGCTTTCCTGGATGGCGAGATAGACCACGGCCATGCCGCCCCGCCCCAGCACGTCGATGATCCGGTAGCCGGGGATGGGGAGCGTGGGCTCGGCGCCGGGCAGTTCGCCGGCATGCAGGGTCGGTTGCACGACCGCAGTCCCTCCGGGCGCCGTTCCGGGCGCCGTGGTCCGGTGCGATGGAAACTGGTGACAGGGCCCGGGCCGCGAGGAGGCGCGGGCCCATCCTTCAGGTTATCGGCGAATTGTACCGGGAAATTGAGCCGGGCTGGTGACCGCCGGTTTCCTCCCTGCGGGCAGGGAAATCAGGCCCTGGACCCGGCGGCTACATGCCGTTCCTGAAGGTGTCGGTGGCCGTGACCCCGCTGGCCCGCACCGCACCCAGGGCCCGGGCATACTCCACCAGGATGCCCAGGGCCCAGCGCAGGCGGGCCCGGTAGTAGGCATCGGACTCGGGATCGTTGGCGGCGGGGTCGTCGTTGAGCACCGACTCCACCTGGCGCACGATGACGTGCTCCGGGATGTAGCAGATGCGGCTGTTCTTGTAGCTGCTCATGCGCAGCTCCGCCACCGGGTAGGCCCCGCCGGCCCCGGCGGACACCGAGACGATGAGGGCCGGCTTGTGGCCCAGCTCGTTCTGGCCGAACAGGAGGAAGAAGTTCTTCAGCCCCGCCGGCACCTGGCCGTGCCACTCCGGGGTGACGATGACGAAGCCGTCGGCCGCGGCCAGCTCGGCGCGAATGGGGTCCAGCAGCGCGGTCCAGCGCGGCTCGTCCTCCCACACCCCGGGGTCCCACAGCGGCAGGGGGTTGCCGCCGAGGCTGAACAGGTATTGCTCCTCGCACAGGCCGTCGGCCAGCATGGCCTCCACGACCCGCGCCACCTTGTGGCTCTGGCTCTGCTCGCGGTGACTGCCGCTGATGATGGCGATTTTCATTCTCGGTTCTCCACCGGACGGCTGCGGAACATCCGGCCCGCACCCGCGCCGGATGCTGCTGCGGACCTGTCCCCACGCTCCCCGCGGCCGCGGACTCGCAACGCGACACGCGCGGAATGCCGGGATAGGTTCGCACAGGCCCGCGGCCGGGGGAAGGGCCCGCCGGCCGCTTCGCCCGCCAGGGGTTTTCGGGTATGCTGAAAATCCGCGTCGTTCTTCTTACGTCCCGAGGGAGAGGACCATGCCCCTAGAGAGACATCCTCTGACCAAGGAATTCCCGGAATATGAACCTCTCATTCCCCGCCTCAAGGACCAGGACAGCGAGTTCGCCGAGATGCTCGGCCAGTACAACGAGCTGGACCGGCGCATCTATCGCTTCGAGGAACACGCCCAGCCCATCTCCGACGAAAGCCTGGAACAGCTCAAGTTCCGCCGCGCGGAACTCAAGGACCGGCTGTACCTGAAACTGCGCGAGGCCGCGGCGCAGTCATCGTAGGGCGCCGTCGCCGCGGTCCAGCGCCAGGAGCAGCTGCATGGCCACGAACCGTGCCCGGTCATCGGGGCCGGGGCGCGCGATCTCGCGTCCGGCCAGGCCGATGCCGCCGTCCATGTCGGCATCCATGCTGTCGAGCACGCGCCGCTGATGCCCGGCCAGCCGCTCGCGCCGGTCGTGCTCGGCCACGGGCCCGCCGTTGACCGTGACCACGAGCCGCCACGGGGCCGGCGCCGGGCCGGCGTCAGACACAGCCGGTGGGCTTGGGCAGGCCGCCGTACTTGGTGATGGGCTTCATGGGCCCGGTCATCCACAGCTTGAACAGCTCCTTCTGGTCGGCGCCGATGTACTTGGCGAACTTGCGGATGGGGGGGACGGAGCCGTACTCCTCGTAGAACTCGCGCGCCTTGAGAATCTGCTCCCACTTGACGTCGTCCAGTTCGACGCCGTCGGCCTCGGCCATGGCGCGGCCGATCTCGGGAGTCCAGGCATTGATGTCGGTGAGATAGCCGTCACCGTCGCGTTCGGGAAGATCCATCGGTCGATACAACCTCTCGGGTTCTGAAGCCTCGGAAACCGCGCGGCGGGGAGGCCGCGCGGCGGGGACTGTCCTTGCGGGACACGGGACATTGTCCAATATCCTAGCATTTTAGTCAACAAATAACCCTGCAAGAGGCGGGACAAAGAACCGTGCCCGCGCCGCCGGCACCCGGTGTGGCGGAACGGGGCGGGCTCGTATAGGCTGGCGCGCCATGGCCGCCACCCTGCAACAGCTCCGCCGCCACCAGGCGGCCCTGCGCCGCTGCCGCCGCTGCCCCGACATGATCGGCCCGCCGGTGACGGGCGAGGCCGTGCTCTCCCCGGTGCTGCTGGTGGGCCAGGCCCCGGGCCCCAGGGAGGTGGAGCAGGGCCGGCCTTTCGCCTGGACCGCGGGCAAGACCCTGTTCGGCTGGTTCGCGGGCATCGGCCTGGCCGAGGCCGACTTCCGGCGCC